>NZ_JAJSOU010000019.1:0-71923 GCF_021282405.1 Buttiauxella cochleicola | reverse complement strand
TATGCCTGGCGGCACTAGCGCGGTGGTCCCACCTGACCCCATGCCGAACTCAGAAGTGAAACGCCGTAGCGCCGATGGTAGTGTGGGGTCTCCCCATGCGAGAGTAGGGAACTGCCAGGCTCCAAATTAAAGTGTGCTGATATGGCTCAGTTGGTAGAGCGCACCCTTGGTAAGGGTGAGGTCCCCAGTTCGACTCTGGGTATCAGCACCAGTTTTTAGGTTTAAAGTTCGGCGCTGGATAAAGAATTTGCCTGGCGGCAGTAGCGCGGTGGTCCCACCTGACCCCATGCCGAACTCAGAAGTGAAACGCCGTAGCGCCGATGGTAGTGTGGGGTCTCCCCATGCGAGAGTAGGGAACTGCCAGGCTTCAAATAAACAAAAAGGCCATCCTTACGGATGGCCTTTTTGTTTTGTATTTCCAGTGAAATAAAAGGCCACTTACGTGGCCTTTCTCTTTAAATATCAATGAATAACCTGAGACAAGAATGCACGAGTACGCTCCGACTTAGGGTGAGCAAAGAACTCATTTGGTGGTGCCTGCTCCACGATCTCACCTCTATCCATAAAGATCACTCTATCAGCAACCGTCCGCGCAAAGCCCATTTCATGTGTCACACACAGCATCGTCATACCAGAGTCTGCCAGGCCAATCATCGTATCCAGTACTTCTTTAACCATCTCTGGATCAAGTGCAGAAGTTGGCTCATCAAACAGCATAATCTTAGGTTTCATGCATAGGGAACGTGCAATTGCCACTCGTTGCTGCTGACCACCGGATATTTGCCCCGGGAACTTATGTGCGTGTTCGGCAATACGAACCCTTTCCAGGTAATGCATAGCTAGCGTTTCCGCTTCTTTCTTCGGCATTTTACGTACCCAAATTGGTGCGAGCGTGCAGTTCTGCAAAACGGTCAGGTGTGGGAACAGGTTAAAGTGTTGGAAAACCATCCCGACCTCAGTCCTAACCTTCTCTATATTACGTAAATCATCGTTGAGTTCGGTTCCATCAACGACAATACGCCCTTGCTGATGTTCTTCCAGATGGTTAATACAGCGAATAGTTGTGGATTTTCCTGAACCAGAAGGGCCACACAGGACAATGCGTTCTCCTTGCTTAACCTTCAGATTTATATCCTTGAGTACGTGAAATTGTCCGTACCATTTATTAACGTTCTCCAGCATGATCATCGCATCAGCGGGTTGCATAGTAATCTGGCTCATTTATTCATCCTCAGTGCGGTGTTCTTCCGGTGTTAAAACGTTTTTCAAGATGCTGGCTGTAGCGCGACATGCTGAAACAGAAAATCCAGTAGATGAGGGCTGCAAAGACGTAGCCTTCGGTCGACATTCCAAGCCAGGCAGGATCGACAGTGGCTTGCTGTACGCTGCTAAACAGATCAAACAAGCCAATAATGATCACCAGACTGGTGTCTTTGAACAGAGCAATAATGGTGTTAACCAGGCCTGGAATGACCATCTTTAATGCCTGCGGGAGGATCACTAATCCCTGGGTTTTCCAGTATCCCAACGCCAGAGATTCTGCGGCTTCGTATTGCCCTTTTGGTAGTGCCTGCAAACCTCCGCGAACCACTTCAGCGACATAAGCCGACTGGAAAAGGATCACGCCGACCAATGCGCGGATAAGTTTGTCTATGCTTGTTCCTTCAGAAAGAAATAGCGGCAGCATGACGGATGACATGAACAACACAGTGATTAGCGGAACACCTCGCCAGAACTCGATAAATATCACTGACAAGATTCTGACTACCGGCATTGTCGAACGGCGACCTAAGGCCAGTAAGATCCCTAATGGCAACGCCCCGGCGATCCCTACTGATGCGATGATTAGCGTTAAAGTTAAGCCACCCCACTGACGTGTTTCGACGCGATCCAGCCCTAAAAACCCACCGTACAATAAACCCCAAACAACCAGCGGATAGATAACTGCCCATGCGGCGATATAACGGCCACGGCGAGGCATCGCATTCCAGAACATTGGAATGATGGAAACCAGACCAATAAGCAGTGCAAGGTTAATGCGCCAGCGTTGATCATGCGGGTAGAGCCCGTACATAAACTGTCCGAAACGTGCGTGGATAAACACCCAGCATGCCCCTTCTTTTGTGCAGTCCGCACGGGTTTCACCAATCCAGTTAGCCTGGAAAATCGTCCAGTTTAACAAGGGTTGAATCAGCACCCATATCATCCACAAACAGAAAATAGTCAGTAAGCTATTAGACCAGCTGGAAAAAAGATTCTTACGAGCCCATTGCACGGCACTTGAGCGAACAGCTTTTGGGCGCGCGTGATGTGACACTAATGCTTTTGTCATCGTAATTCCTTAGCGCTCAACCAGGGCAATTCGCCGGTTATAGATATTCATCAGTAACGAAATAGTCAGGCTGATAATCAGGTAGACCGACATTGTTATCGCAATAGTTTCAATGGCTTGACCAGTCTGATTGAGCACCGTTCCTGCGAACAATGAAACCATATCCGGATAACCAATAGCGGCTGCCAGTGATGAGTTTTTGACGATATTGAGGTATTGGCTGGTGAGTGGCGGGATGATGACGCGCATTGCCTGAGGAATGATCACCTGGCGCAATGTAACAGGGTTCGGTATCCCCAGTGAACGCGCCGCTTCGTGTTGGCCGTAAGGTACCGATTGAATACCTGCACGGATAATTTCGGCAATAAAAGCGGATGTATAGACCGACAGCGCTAAAGTTAATGCCGCCAGTTCAGGAATGAGAACCATCCCCCCACGGAAGTTAAAACCACGCAACGCGGGAACATCCCAGTGCAATGCTGCACCAAATAGCCAATGTGCGAGTAGCGGTAACAAGATCAGTAACCCCAGACCATAGGGCCAGGTACGGCGCAATTGCCCCGTTTTTATCTGATGCATTTTGTTATAGCGATACAAGCCTGCCGAAATTATCAGTGCTAACAAAATGGCGCCGATAAAAGCCAGTACACCTTCACCAATCTGCGGGGAGGGAATATAGAGCCCGCGGTTACTTAGAAAGAGAAGGTCGAACGCGTTGACTGCCTGACGAGGACCCGGCAGGTTGCGAAGAACGGCAAAATACCAAAAGAAGATCTGCAATAAAGGTGGGATATTGCGGAATGTCTCAATGTAAAAAGTGGATAGTTTGCGTAGCAACCAGTTATCGGAAAGGCGGGCAAGTCCAAGAAAGAAGCCGATAAATGATGCAAACACAATACACAATGCGGAAACCAATAAGGTGTTCAGCAGGCCGACAACAAACACGCGGCCATAAGTATCACCCTGCTCATAATCAATGAGGTGCTGAACGATACCGAAGCCTGCGGCTCGATCAAGGAATGCAAAACCTGAGGTAATGCCACGATTGCTAAGGTTAGTGACGGTGTTGTGTATCAGGTAAACAGCAATGCCAACCACAATGGCGACCGCGATAATCTGAAACAGCCAGGCACGAACCGCTGGGTTAGAAAAGGAAATATCACCTTTTACGATTGGGTGGCGATGGGACATAAGCGAACCTCAGTAACATAAACTCAAACTTTGGGCACTACCGCAGTAGTGCCCATTTCTGACATCTCGCTTAGCGAACAGGCGGTGCGTACTGAATACCGCCTTTGTTCCACAGGTTGTTTTGTCCACGTTTGATCTTCAGCGGGCTATCAGAACCGACGTTATGTTCGAAGATTTCGGCGTAGTTGCCGACTTGTTTGACGATGTTATAGGCCCATTTATTATCGAGCTTCAGGTCTTTACCGAAATCACCTTCTTTACCTAGCAGGTGTGCCATATCCGGTGTTGTTGGGTTAGCAGCCATCTGATCAACGTTTTTAGAGTCAATCCCCATCTCTTCAGCATTGAGCATGGCGAACAACGTCCAGCGTACGATAGAGAACCAGTCTTCATCACCACGGCGTACGACTGGGCCTAAAGGCTCTTTTGAAATGACTTCCGGCAGAACAATCCATTCACCTGGTGTGCTTAGTTTGATGCGCAGTGCATAGAGTTGAGATTGGTCGGAAGCCAGAGTATCGCAGCGGCCTGATTCCAGCGCTTTAGCAGATTCATCAGAGCGATCGAACGTTACTGGGGTGTATTTCATATTATTTGCTTTGAAGTAATCGGCGACGTTCAGTTCGGTATCAGTACCTGCCTGAATACAAACGGTCGCGCCATCTAGTTCTTTAGCGCTCTTCAGGCCTGCTTTGTTGTGTGTCAGGAAGCCGATGCCATCGTAATAAGTGACGCCGGTAAACATCATTCCCATGCCAGCATCGCGTGATGAAGTCCAGGTGGTATTACGTGACAGAATGTCCACTTCGCCTGACTGGAGAGCTGTAAAACGCTCTTTTGCGGTCAGCGGGGTATATTTAACTTTCGAGGCATCCCCAAATACCGCAGCGGCAACGCCACGACAAACGTCCACATCAATGCCGGTAAATTTACCGTTTGCATCAGCGTAAGAAAAACCAGGTAAGCCGTCACTTATCCCGCATTGCACAAAGCCTTTCTTCTTTACCGCGTCAAACGTGGTGCCAGCATGAGCCTGATTGACTACCGCGAATAATGCACCGGCAGCGACCAGAGTGGAGATCAGTGTCTTTTTCATAATGCATCCTGTGTGGCGAAATTATCGTTATAAGTGTAGGCATCTGGATGACGCCATTTTCCTGTCTGTGGCATCTGCCAATGTGGTTAAAGCAAAGGGAGTGCCAAGGTTGCAAGAGACGGCATGCGTGTGCCTCCCGTCGCAGTAAGCTGAGTGTAGACAGGAAAAATTACTTGCAGCGCCCCACAACGGGGCAAAATTGAAACCTACGCCACATTTCAGCGCAAAAAAGTTTCAGTTTTTGATCATATGAAAAGAAGTAATTTCTGGCGTGAAAATTAGCGTGAATAGCACCTGTATTGGTTTGTGGAAGGAGTCACATCTGCTGCTGCAATAAAACAAAATCTGAAAGAAGTAAGTGATTTGTTTCACGCCAAAAAAGATTGGGGATACAAGCCAGCGAAACTAAAAAAATGAAGTTGTGGGAATGGATGCACTTTAATAAAGCAAAGGAAAATGACTGCGGATTTTCCAATAAAAAAGCGCGCCCGATATGGGCGCGCTTATTAAATACGGAATGTACTTTATTTAGTTAATGCAACGATACCCAGCGTTAGGCCGGCAATCGCTGCGGCACCACCGGCAATTGCACCTGCGGTTTCCCAGTTATCCTGAGTTGTCCCTTTCATGCAGGTGTTGGTGTGCACCAGGCGGCCCTGATCGTCATAGACTGGCACGCAAGGTGAGTTGGTTGCACAACCTGCCAGAAGTGTAGAAAGCAACGCAGCGGCAATTAGCTTTTTCATATGGAACCTCATTAAACCAAACCCCGTTCAGGGATAATTCGTGCGTTAAGGCTACAATTATCTAATAACCTGAACCGGTGTGAATGTGGTGATTTTATCACCGCAGTGGGCATGGAGAGCAGAGAGGAATAATTGCAATTCATGTGCAGTGTAAACAAAGTGGAGAAAAGCGGGCATAGACAAGAAAGTGTGGAGAAAAAGTGAAGTTAAACATTTTCAGATAACCAGTCCGCGTCACAACTATTAAAAAGGGTGCATTACCAAGGGTAGTAACCATTTAAATCATATGGTTAACTGGTGGTTGTCAGTGCGTGCTACAGGCTCGTTTAATACATGGTTAATATTAAGGATAAGAATATGCCAGCTGTCATTGAAAAAGCATTGGACTACATTGGCGGTATGAATACATCCGCATCAACACCACATTCTATGGATGAGAGTACAGCTAAGGGGATATTTAAGTATCTGAAAGAGCTGGGGGTACCGGTTAGCGCAGAAGATGTTACGGCAAGAGCTAATCAGGAGGGATGGAACGCTGAATTCACGAAAAAAGTCGCAGGCTGGGCTGATAAAATTGAGTCTGGTAACCGCGTTCTTATTAAAAATCCTGAATACTTTTCTTCATATATGCAAGAGCAACTCCGTGCGTTAGCGGAAGCTGAATATTCGCATACCGAGTAAGTTTACCTGACCCATTCGTTAGCAAATTAGCCTTTCACCAGGCAGATTACAAACGTTAAAAAAGGCGCTTCCCCATGCCGAGTAGCGCCTTTTTAAACAACAACTTAACTGATTAATATCAGTTCATGCCGTATTTTTTCAATTTTTTACGCAGCGTGCCACGGTTGATGCCCATCATCAGGGCAGCGCGGGTTTGGTTGCCACGGGTGTATTGCATCACCATGTCCAACAATGGCTGCTCTACTTCAGCCAATACCAGCTCATACAGATCGTTAACATCTTGACCATTCAGTTGAGCAAAATAGTTCTTCAGTGCTTGTTTCACGGAGTCACGAAGAGGTTTTTGGGTAACCTGATCCTGTGAGTTAACGGTAGAAACGGTTAGTACGTCAGAATTTACGCGTTGTTCGAACATAGTTCTGTCAGCTCTTTATTTCTAATTACGCAAGATTTTCGAAGTATGCCTCCAACGCCTCAAGCTGTTCGCTTGCATCCTCAATGGCGTTGAATGTGCGCCGAAACTGGTCATTTGGAGCGTGTTCCTGTAAGTACCAGGAGACGTGTTTGCGAGCAATTCGGTATCCCTTAGCATGACCATAAAAGTCATGAAGTTCTCCAATATGCCCACAAAGTAAGCGCTTCACCTCTGCCAGAGGCAGTGGAGGAAGCAGCTCTCCAGTGTCCAGATAATACTGGATTTCCCGAAAGATCCAGGGTCTTCCCTGAGCCGCGCGTCCTATCATAAGAGCATCAGCCCCTGTGTAGTCGAGCACAGCTCTGGCTTTAAGCGGGTCAGTAATGTCACCATTCGCGATTACCGGAATGGAAACTTTCTGCTTAACTGCCCGAATGCTGTCGTATTCAGCATCTCCCTGAAATAAACAGGCGCGAGTGCGTCCATGAATTGTCAGAGCCTGAATGCCACAGTCTTCAGCCAGTTGGGCAATCTCTTCACAGTTACGGTGCGCCGTATCCCAGCCAGTGCGAATCTTCAACGTTACAGGTACGTCAACTGCGTTAATTACCGTCGTCAGGATAGACTTCACCAGAGTTGGGTATTGCAGCAATGCAGAGCCTGCGAGTTTACGATTCACTTTCTTAGCAGGGCATCCCATATTGATATCAATAATCTGGGCGCCATTAGCCACGTTAATGCGTGCGGCCTCTGCCATCTCATCAGGGTCACTACCGGCAATTTGCACGGTGCGGATACCTGGTTCATTCACGTGCACCATTCGTAAACGTGATTTATCACTCGCCCAAACTTCAGGGTTGGAGGACATCATCTCGGAAACAGTCAGTCCGGCTCCCATCTCGTAACACAGCGTCCTGAATGGCCTGTCAGTGATGCCAGCCATAGGTGCTGCTATCAGTCGATTTCTGAGCTGGTGTTGTCCAATGCGCATGAGTTAAGAAATGACCATACTTGCCTGCAAGGCGGCGTATATTACGCATTTTTAGCCTGAGATGAAAGGCCAAACTTTGAACAATCAGCTGTCGTAGATCAATGAATCCTTATCTCGTGCAGTGACAAAAATAAATTAACTATATTTTTCAGTTTGTTATGAATTATTGGTTGATTTGTGCGCTTTTATTTTTTCACCACATTCAGGGGTAATTCATTATTTTTTACGTATAAGACACCAGATAAAGTGCTGCTTAAATCACCAAACTTAGTGTTTTTCTGCGATCGGCATCTCATTTTGCTGCGAGTTATCACTGGGATGAATTGTTGTAAACGGAGTGTTGCTCAGGGAGTTTAGAGGTCAGTAACGTGGCTTGATACCACGTTACTGAGAGGAGAACTTTAGAGTTTGATACCGGTAATTCGGCACCATTCTTCTTTTTCTGCGACTGGGTCGAGCGTGAATTTATCCTGATATGCTTCGCAAACACCTTCGGCCTGGCTTGCCAGAACGCCAGAAAGTCCAAGGAAACCGCCCTGAACAGGCAGTACGCTGATTAACGGAGCTAGCTCACGCAAAGGGCCTGCCAGGATGTTAGCAACGACCACATCGGCGCTCATGACTTCTGGCTGGTCTTTTGGCAGATACAGTTCCAGGCGATCAGAAACACCATTGCGTTCTGCGTTATCGCGGCTGGCCTGAATCGCCTGCGGGTCGATATCAATACCAATTGCTTTCACTGCACCCAATTTCAGTGCAGCAATAGCAAGAATGCCGGAGCCGCAGCCAAAATCGATAACGGTTTTGCCCGCCAGATCTAAGCTATCAAGCCACTCAAGACACAAAGAGGTCGTTGGGTGAGTGCCGGTACCAAATGCAAGGCCAGGATCCAGCATCACATTCACCGCGCTAGCGTCTGGCACATCGCGCCAGCTTGGGCAAATCCACAGGCGTTGACCAAAGCGCATCGGGTGGAAGTTATCCATCCACTCACGCTCCCAATCTTTGTCTTCAAGCTGTTCGATTTTATGTGGGAAACCGATGCTCAGGAGAGGGCAGTTTTCAAGAATCGCGACCACTTCTTCCATGTCAGTTTCTGCATCGTACAGACCAATGACATCGGTATCGCCCCATAGACGGGTTTCACCAGGTAACGGTTCGAATACCGGTGTGTCATGGGTATCCTGAAAGGTTACGGAAACCGCACCGCTTTCGATCAGCGCATCGCCGAGCTCTTCAGCATTTGAGCCTGAGGTATTAATTTTCAGTTGAATCCATGGCATAGCGAAACTCTTTATTTATCAGTAGTTGAAACGAGTGCTGGAACAGGTAGAGGCTGACCAAAACGGTTGCCTACCAGGAACGCCAGCAAACTTAATAATAAGGATGGCACAATTGGGTGGAAGCCCAGGAACTGGATTTTGAAGCTCGCCAGCACGGCATACAACCCGCCACCGACAATCATCGCGCTTAACGCGCCCGCGGCATTAGCTCGTTCCCAATAAAGACCGAGCACTAAAGGCCACAGGAACACCGCTTCTAATCCACCAAACGCCAGCAAATTCAGCCAGATGATCATCTCAGGCGGACGCCATGCTGCAAGTAGCAGTAACGCACCTAAAATCAGCGTGATCACCGATGACATTCTTTTCAGCCGCTTTTCGTTAGTGATCTGATCCGGTCTCATATTCAGATAAAGATCTTTGACGATCGTAGCTGATGATTGAAGCAGTTGGGCATTAATTGTCGACATGATTGCTGCCATCGGTGCAGCAAGGAAGATCCCGGCGGCAAACGGTGGTAACACTGTGACCATTAACGTTGGGATAACTAAATCCGGTACTTTCAAATCGGGTATGACCGCGCGGCCTAAAGCTCCCGCCAGGTGCATACCAAACATCAAAATCGCCACTACAATCGTGCCGAGGATAATCCCACGGTGCACGGCTTTGCTGTCTTTATAAGAGATGCAACGCACTGCCGTATGTGGCAAACCAATCACGCCGAAACAGACCAGCACCCAGAACGACGTCATAAACGTTGGTGAAAGAATATCGTCTGCGCCCTGCGGTGAAACAAGTTTAGGGTCGATATGCTGTAGCGTATCGACCGCGTTGTGTAAGCCACCAGCAGCGTGAACGATACCCACCAACAGCAGAATCGTTCCAACCAGCATCACCATTCCCTGCATAGCATCGTTGAGAACGCTGGCACGGAAGCCACCGAATGCAGTGTAAAGCGCGATACTGATACCAAAAATCAGCAGGCCAGTTTCGTAAGGAATACCCGCAGCGGTTTCCAGTAAGCGAGCCCCGCCAATGAACTGCACGGTCATGGCACCGATAAATGCCACCAATAAGCTAATACTTGCCAGCCACACCAGCAGACGGCTTTGGTAGCGCGCATACAGCATGTCGTTCAGGGTAACGGCGTTATAGCGACGCGCCAGAATGGCAAACTTTTTACCCAAAATCCCTAGTGATAACCACACCGCGGGAAGCTGAATCATTGCCAGCAAAACCCAGCCCAAGCCATATTTATAAGCAGCGCCAGGCCCGCCAATAAATGAACTGGCACTGATATAGGTAGCGGTGAGCGTCATCGCTAATACGAAGCCACCCATTGAACGGCTACCGAGGAAATACTCGTTAAGGAAATTTCCTGTTGTGCGACGCCTCATGGCATACATGGAAATGCCAAAAACGACTAACAGATAGGCTACCAGCGGCAGTATGACTTCAAGCTGCATGATCATCCTCCAGTGGGATATCGCGGAAGATGAACTTCACCATGGCCCAACACAGCAAAATGAACAGCAAAGGTACCAGCAGGCACGCCATTTCAAACCAGTGTGGGAGACCTGTTGGGCCAATATCGTTACCAGGTAAGTAAGCAGCCACTAACCATGCTGCGAGGTAGAGAAGGGTGAGCCAAAGCGCCCAGCGGGCTTCTTTATTGGCCTGAACAAAACGCGCGTCCATTGTTGTCCCTTGAGTTGGCAGAAAGCCGCGATTGTAACGCATAGCCAAAAAAGGAAAAGGCCGGATAACCGGCCTTTTAGCGATGTTGACTGCGGAAACTTAGTCCTGAAGACCCAGTTTCTTCTCCAGATAGTGGATGTTAGTCCCACCGTGCTGGAAGTTTTCATCGTTCATGATGCGAGTCTGCAAATCAACGTTGGTTTTGATGCCATCGATGATCAGTTCCGCCAGGGCGTTCTTCATACGAGCGATTGCCACTTCACGAGTTTCACCGTAACAGATGAGCTTCGCGATCATTGAATCGTAGTATGGAGGAACGGTGTAGCCGGAATAGATATGCGATTCCCAACGTACACCAAAACCACCCGGCACATGGCAGCGAGTAATTTTGCCAGGGCTTGGCAGGAAGGTATTCGGGTCTTCGGCGTTAATACGGCATTCAACCGCGTGGCCTTTAACCTGAACATCTTCTTGCTTGATAGACAGTGGCTGTCCTGCAGCAATACGAAGCTGTTCTTTAATCAGATCAACACCGGTGATCATTTCTGTTACCGGGTGTTCAACCTGAATACGGGTGTTCATCTCGATAAAGTAGAACTCACCGTTTTCGAACAGGAACTCGAATGTACCTGCACCGCGATAGTTGATATCGATACACGCTTTAGAACAGCGCTCACCGATGAATTTACGCAGCTCAGGCGTGATGCCTGGTGCTGGCGCTTCTTCCACAACTTTCTGGTGACGACGCTGCATAGAGCAGTCACGTTCAGCCAGATAGATCGCTTTACCCTGGCCATCAGCAAGAACTTGAATCTCGATGTGGCGTGGGTTTTCCAGGTACTTCTCCATATAGACCATATCGTTGTTGAAAGCAGCTTTTGCTTCCGCACGGGTCATATTGATGGATTGTTCCAGATCGGCATCGTTACGCACGACACGCATACCACGACCGCCGCCGCCGCCGGACGCTTTGATAATTACCGGATAACCGATGCGTTTAGCATGGGCACGGTTTTTATCCATATCGCCGTCAAGAGGGCCGTCAGAACCAGGTACGCAAGGTACGCCAGCTTTCTTCATTGCGTTGATTGCAGAAACTTTATCGCCCATCAGACGGATAGTTTCAGCACGTGGGCCAATGAAGATAAAGCCTGAACGCTCAACCTGCTCAGCAAAGTTGGCATTTTCAGACAGGAAGCCATAACCCGGGTGAATCGCAACGGCGCCAGTAATTTCTGCCGCAGAGATGATTGCCGGGATATTCAGATAGCTTTTTACAGACGGAGCAGGACCGATACAAACAGTCTCGTCCGCCAGCAATACGTGTTTTAGATCGCGGTCGGCAGTGGAGTGCACAGCGACAGTCTTGATGCCCAGTTCTTTACAGGCACGAAGAATACGCAATGCAATCTCACCACGGTTAGCGATAACAATTTTATCCAGCATGTTCGCCTCGTTACTCGATGACGACCAGCGGCTCGTCAAATTCAACCGGTTGACCATTTTCAACCAGGATAGCTTTCACCACACCGGCTTTGTCAGCTTCGATCTGGTTCATCATTTTCATTGCTTCAACGATACACAGAGTGTCGCCAACGTTAACCTTCTGGCCAACTTCAACAAATGACTTAGCATCCGGGCTTGGGGTGCGGTAGAAAGTACCTACCATTGGGGAACGCACGATGTGACCACTGATTTCAGCAGCCGCCGGTGCTTCTGCCGGAGCGGCAGGTGCAACAACGTTAGACAGGCCAGCCTGCGGCTGTGGCTGGTACATTGGCGCAGCATAAGCCTGTTGCATCATCGGGTAACCGGTGTTTGCCGGTGCACGACTGATGCGTACAGATTCTTCGCCCTCAGAAATTTCCAGTTCAGAAATGCCTGATTCTTCAACCAGCTCGATCAGTTTTTTAATCTTACGAATATCCATGAGTGGGTTCCGTACTCTTGTTTAGATGGATTTTGACAAGCGTTTTACCGCCGTCTGTAGTGCATATGAATAGCCGTCAGCGCCTAATCCGCAGATGACACCAACCGCTTTATCAGAAAGATATGAATGATGGCGGAACGGTTCGCGCGCATGCACATTGCTCAGATGAATCTCGATAAAAGGAATATCCACCGCTAACAAGGCATCACGCAGCGCAACGCTGGTATGCGTAAACGCGGCCGGATTAATCAGAATAAAATCAACAGTGTCTTTAGCCTGATGAATTCGGTCGATCAACTCATATTCAGCATTAGATTGCAGGTGGCTGAACGAGACATTTAGCGTTTTTGCTTCTTCTTCGAGAGAGTTAACAATTTGCGCTAGAGTCAGCGTGCCGTACTTCTCAGGCTCACGTGTTCCCAGCATGTTAAGATTCGGGCCGTTCAAAAGCAAAATGTGAAAATTAGCCGACATCGTGCTGCCATCTCCTGCAATTTGTAGGTATTTTACAAAATATACCTAAGTTGCTCGGTTGTCACCTTCAGAGCCAGAAAATGGCCTGTCAGAAAAACCAAAGTCGCACATTATAACGATTTCGTAGCATTTGGCAGCTAAATACTGGTCTTATCAGGGAAGATGATCAACTCATATCCTTTTTAGGGGCACGGTTGATCACTTTTCTGCGGAGAAGAACACATATCTGGTGTTAACGCAGCCACATCCGGAATTTCTTATAGCGCAAGGCCAAAAGGATGAATGCGCCCAGAGCATACAGCAACGGTTGCGGGGAAATAACCTTTACCGACCATAAATAATGTATGGGGGCGAGAATTGCGACCAGATAGACGAAGTTATGCAATTTTTGCCAGCGTGAACCTAATTTTCGTTGTAAAGATTGGGTCGAGGTTGCCGCCAATGATAGCAGCACCAGCCAGCTGATTATTCCTAAAGTCAAATAGGGGCGCGTGACCAACTCCTTGCCAAGCAGTGCCAGATTGCTGATTCCCAGTTCCAACATGGCATAGCTAGTTAAATGAAGAGTGGCCCAGGCAAAACACCACAACCCCAGCAGACGACGGGTACGAATCAGCAGTGGTTGTTTACCGTATCGCGCTAAAGGTGTGACCAGGAGAGTCGCTAGCAGTAACTTGAGCGCCATCCTGCCGGTAAAATGCTGGATATCCTTCGCCGGATCGGCGCTCAAAAAGCCCTGGTTTGCGGCATAAAATAGCCAGACAAAAGGTAAGAACGCCGCGAGATGTAACCCCACTTTAAGCCACATGATTTGCTTCGCAGTTAATCTCACTTAGAAATTCTCCTTAAGATTTAAACCGCGGTACAGCGAAGCAACTTGATCGGCATAACCATTAAACAGCAATGTAGGCTGGCGTTTTACGTCAAGCACGCCACCTGAACCAATGAATCGTTCACTCGCCTGCGACCAGCGTGGGTGATCAACATTCGGGTTCACGTTGGCATAAAACCCATATTCATTCGGTGCAGCCATATTCCAGGTGGTGGGAGGTAGTTCACTAACGAGTTTGATACTGACAATCGACTTTATCCCTTTAAACCCATATTTCCACGGTACGGTCAGGCGGATTGGCGCGCCGTTTTGCGGCGGTAGCGCTTTGCCATAAACACCTACAGTCAGCAAAGTTAGCGGATGCATCGCTTCATCAAGTCTCAGTCCTTCAACGTAGGGATACTTCAAACCGCCGCCAATAAATCGATCTTTCTGTCCGGGCATTTGCTCCGGGTCGTAAATTGTTTCGAAGGCGACATATTTCGCATTGCTGGTGGGTTCAACCAAAGCCAGCAACTTGCTGAGCGGGAAACCAATCCACGGCACAACCATTGACCAGGCTTCAACACAACGCATGCGATAAATCCGCTCTTCAAGCGGGAATTTTTTGTAGAGATCGTCGTAATCCAGTGTCAGTGGCTTTGCCACTTCGCCACTAATTGTGATTTTCCACGGATCGGTTTTCAGACCCCCGGCGTTTGCCGCAGGGTCGGCTTTATCCAGACCAAACTCGTAGAAGTTATTGTAGCCAGTGACTTTATCTTCCGGGGTCATGGCGAGCTTAGCCTGCCATTGTTCGGGTTTACTAAATTGCAAAGGTTTCCCTGAAGGTGCTGGTGGCCGGTCATTACCTTTAAACCAGGAAAGAATATCTGCATTTGCAGTCTGAGGAAGCGAGAGGGCAGCCGCACCGATACCTAGTGCCTTCAGTACCTGGCGGCGTTTCATCATAAAAACGGATTCAGCTGTGACATCAGCTTCTGTGAAGCGGGTGACCTTCTTCATCTTATACTCCAGCGTGGCTTTATTCCGTAAGCATGACGGAGAACGCTAAACCCTGCGAATTTGTCACGAAAAATTGAAACTTAAACATAGTTCCAGGCTTGTTGAATATTTGTTAATAGGGGGAGGGTTGTCAGCAGCTATACTTGAGTTTCAGTGTGCAAAACACTCGCTTTGCAACAAAGGGTGAGAATATGTTCACTGTGTTTGCCAGGGCACCTCTTTTGCTATGTAATGCCGCATCAGGTCAGGCTTGGTATATCTTCACCAAACGGAGTTAACACAAGGATGCGATTAACGACGAAACTTTCTGCTTTTATGACATTGCTGACGGGGCTCGCTATTTTTGTGACACTCGTTGGTTGTTCATTAAGCTTCTTTAATGCGATGCATTATAAAGTGCATCAGCGTGTGGTTGCTGTTGCCACCATTATTGATAACGATTTAGTTTCCAGCTCACCAGAAGCTCTGATCAAGCGCCTCAATGAAGTGATGGTTCCGATTGATATCATCGCGGTCGATTTCAAAATTGGCGATAACACCGTTTATCAGCACCAATTGACCCAAACCTATCGCTTGCTGGGAAACAGCTACAGTTTCCGCACCGTGACTGTTGAATTAATGAAGTATCCCGGCATGTTTCTCAGTTTGACCTATCGCGATCCGGTAGCGGATTACTACAACTCTCTTTTCGCGACGGTACCTCTTTCTATCACGATTGGACTCATGCTTATCGTGCTGTTCTTTGCGATCCGCTGGATGAAAAAACAGCTCGCCGGGCAAGAGTTACTGGAAAGTCGCGCGCGTCGCATTCTGAATGGTGAAAGAGGTGTAGATATACGCGGTTCAGTTCTGGAATGGCCTCCTCAAGCCAGTAGTGCGCTTGATGTGTTGCTTTCAGATCTGCAAAACGCCAGCGAACAACGTAGCCGAATGGATACACTGATTCGTGCTTTCGCCGCGCAAGATGCGAAAACGGGTCTGAATAATCGCCTGTTCTTTGATAACCAATTGGCAACTTTACTCGATGAGCAGGAGCAAGTTGGCGCGCATGGTGTGGTGATGATTATTCGTTTACCGGATTTTGAAACGCTGCACGAAACGTGGGGGCGCAACGCGGTAGAAGAGTATTTGTTTACGATTATTAATATGTTATCGACATTTGTGATGCGCTATCCGGGGGCTTTGCTGGCACGCTATTTCCGTAGTGACTTTGCCGTTTTGTTGCCGCACCGCACATTGAAAGAAGCCGATAGCATTGCTAATCAATTACTGAAGGCTGTCGATTCGCTGCCTCCAACGCGGATGCTTGATCGTAATGACATGATGCATATCGGTATTTGTGCATGGCGTAGCGGGCAAAGCAAAGAGCAAGTTATGGAGAATGCAGAGGTGGCGACGCGTAATGCTTCCCTGCAAGGAACCAACGGCTGGTCGGTATATGACGATAGTTTGCCGGAAAAAGGGCGTGGTAACGTTAAATGGCGTACGCTCATTGAGCAGGTGTTGCAACGCGGCGGTCCACGCTTCTACCAAAAACCGTCTGTGAAGCGCGATGGTTATGTGCATCATCGTGAAATTATGTGTCGGATTTTCGACGGTCAACAAGAAGTATTGGCGGCAGAGTATTTGCCGATGGTTAAGCAGTTTGGTTTATCGGAGCAATATGACCGACAAATCATCGCTCGGCTATTGCCGTTAGCAGGATTCTGGCCTGAAGAAACGCTAGCCATTCAAGTGTCGGTTGAATCATTGATTCGGGCACCTTTCCAGCGTTGGTTGCGTGATGCGTTAATGCAATCTGAAAAATCACTTCGACGACGTATTCTTTTTGAACTTGCAGAGGCAGATGTTTGTCAACACATCAGCCGTTTGCAACCTGTGATTCGTTTGATCAAAGCATTGGGCGTA
Source organism: Buttiauxella cochleicola (assembly GCF_021282405.1). Lineage (NCBI taxonomy): Bacteria > Pseudomonadati > Pseudomonadota > Gammaproteobacteria > Enterobacterales > Enterobacteriaceae > Buttiauxella > Buttiauxella cochleicola. The sequence goes on along the minus strand of NZ_JAJSOU010000019.1, from coordinate 55,341 downwards.
CGTATTGCAGTTTCCCAGGCAGGTTTAACCGTAGTGAGTGCGTCTTATATTAAAGAGTTGGATGTAGAGTTGATAAAACTGCATCCAGGGCTTGTGCGTAACATTGAGAAACGAACCGAAAATCAGCTGTTTGTACAGAGTCTGGTTGAGGCTTGTAACGGGACTCAGACACAAGTTTTTGCGGTCGGTGTAAGAACGCGAAGTGAATGGCAGACACTGGTAGAGAAAGGCGTGGCGGGTGCTCAGGGGGATTTTTTTGCGGCCTCTGAACCGCTCGATAGCAACGTGAAAAAATATTCGCAAAGATACTCGGTTTAACCTGCCGTTTATAAATATTTCACGTAGAATAACGCGCGCTGCATCTCAAGGGGGCGGATACGCCTGCTGACCAGATTGTTAAAGCACGAATGAACCCAGTTTGCTTCCTTGCACTGTTCGTTTAACCTACAGCGTTTGTTTAATTCCTCTGCGGTTCGAGGATAGACGTGCCGAAAGTGTAACGGTCGTAGTAAACTGCACAATTTTTCACCATTGCAGAACATTTATGCGCCTTGTCGCTGCAATGAGTGGTTGGTAAAGTAAGCGGATTTTGTTTCCGCCCCAGCTTTCAGGATTATCCCTTAGTATGTTGAAAAAATTTCGTGGCATGTTTTCCAATGACCTGTCCATTGACCTGGGTACCGCGAATACCCTGATTTATGTAAAAGGACAAGGCATCGTACTGAATGAGCCATCTGTCGTGGCCATCCGCCAGGATCGTGCCGGTTCACCTAAAAGTGTTGCGGCCGTAGGTCATGATGCTAAACAGATGCTGGGTCGTACCCCTGGCAATATCGCAGCTATCCGTCCGATGAAAGATGGCGTTATTGCCGATTTCTTCGTGACCGAAAAAATGCTGCAACACTTCATCAAACAAGTGCATAGCAACAGCTTTATGCGCCCAAGCCCGCGTGTTCTGGTTTGTGTGCCAGTTGGCGCAACTCAGGTTGAACGCCGTGCTATCCGTGAATCTGCGCAAGGTGCAGGTGCTCGTGAAGTATTCCTGATTGAAGAACCAATGGCTGCGGCTATCGGTGCAGGCTTGCCAGTTTCTGAAGCAACCGGTTCTATGGTTGTGGATATCGGTGGTGGTACTACTGAAGTTGCCGTTATCTCTCTGAACGGCGTGGTTTACTCCTCTTCCGTTCGTATTGGTGGTGACCGCTTTGATGAAGCCATCATTAATTATGTGCGCCGTAACTACGGTTCACTGATTGGTGAAGCAACCGCTGAACGGATCAAACACGAAATCGGTTCTGCTTACCCAGGCGATGAAGTGCGTGAAATCGAAGTTCGTGGTCGTAACCTGGCTGAAGGTGTTCCACGCGGCTTTACTCTGAATTCCAATGAAATCCTCGAAGCCCTGCAAGAGCCTTTGACCGGTATCGTGAGTGCGGTAATGGTTGCACTGGAGCAGTGCCCACCAGAATTGGCTTCTGACATTTCTGAGCGCGGTATGGTTCTGACTGGTGGTGGCGCATTGCTGCGTAACCTCGACCGTCTGCTGATGGAAGAAACAGGCATTCCGGTAGTAGTTGCAGAAGATCCATTGACTTGCGTAGCCCGTGGTGGTGGCAAGGCACTGGAAATGATCGACATGCACGGCGGCGACTTGTTCAGCGAAGAGTAATCAGCCACACGTAAAAGGCAGTGACTATCACTGCCTTTTCCTTGCTGGCCCTGGAATACGCATAGCCTATGAAGCCAATTTTTAGCCGTGGCCCTTCGTTGCAGTTTCGCCTCATTCTGGCGGTGCTGGTGGCGATTGGTGTCATTATTGCCGATAGCCGTCTGGGTACGTTTAGTCAGATCCGAACGTATATGGATACTGCCGTCAGCCCTTTCTATTTTGTCTCAAATGGTCCCCGTGAATTGCTCGACAGCGTCTCGCAAACACTGGCATCACGCGATCAGCTAGAACTCGAAAATCGTGCACTGCGTCAGGAACTGATCCTGAAAAACAGCGAATTACTGATGATGGGTCAATATCGTCAGGAAAACGCACGTCTGCGCGAATTGCTTGGCTCACCGTTGCGTCAGGACGAGCAAAAAATGGTGACTCAGGTTATCTCTACCGTTAACGATCCTTACAGTGACCAGGTTGTCATTGATAAAGGGAGCGTGAATGGGGTCTATGAAGGTCAGCCAGTCATCAGTGATAAAGGTGTCGTAGGTCAGGTCATTGCGGTGGCTAAACTCACCAGCCGTGTTTTGCTGATCTGTGATGCGACTCATGCGCTACCGATTCAGGTATTGCGCAATGACATCCGCGTTATCGCGGCGGGCAACGGCTGTACTGACGATCTGCAACTGGAACATTTACCCGCAAATACCGATATTCGCGTAGGCGATGTATTGGTGACGTCTGGTTTAGGTGGTCGCTTCCCTGAAGGTTATCCGGTGGGTGTCGTTTCCTCTGTGAAACTTGATACTCAACGCGCGTACACAGTTATTCAGGCTCGCCCAACTGCTGGCTTACAACGTCTGCGTTATTTGCTGCTGCTGTGGGGAGCGGATCGTGAAGGCAAAACCCCAATGCCACCGGAAGAGGTTCATCGTGTAGCTAATGAGCGTTTGATGCAAATGATGCCGCAGGTATTGCCTCCGGCTGATTCTGTTGGCCCGCCAGCCCCAGCTCCGATTCCACCTCCGGCAACGGGAATGACTCAGGCTCCTGCAGGGAACTCCGCTTCTCCTGCATCTGCTACCCAGGGAGGGCAGTAGTGGGGAGTTACCGTAGTCAGGGTCGTTGGGTAATCTGGCTCTCTTTCCTTGTCGCCTTGTTGTTACAGGTAATGCCCTGGCCTGACGATTTAAAAATCTATCGTCCGGACTGGGTTTTACTTATTCTGCTGTACTGGATTCTGGCGTTGCCCCACCGCGTAAATGTTGGCACAGGTTTTGTGGTGGGTGCCATACTGGATCTGATCAGCGGGTCCACCCTGGGCGTGCGAGCGTTATCTCTGAGTATCGTTGCTTACCTGGTGGCGTTGAAATACCAGCTATTCCGCAATCTCGCGCTTTGGCAACAGGCTTTAGTGGTTATGCTGTTGTCATTGATGACAGATGTCATTGTTTTCTGGTCAGAATTTTTAGTCATCAACGTATCTTTCCGTCCGGAAATTTTCTGGAGTAGCGTGGTTAACGGCGTGCTGTGGCCATGGATATTTTTGCTGATGCGTAAAATTCGCCAACAATTTGCTGTGCAATAGGATTTAACATGACATCTTTGTATCTGGCATCGGGTTCTCCACGTCGTCAGGAACTTCTGACTCAGTTGGGTGTGTCATTTGAGCGCATTATTACCGATGTAGAAGAACAGCGTTTTAGCGGTGAGAGTGCGCAGCAATATGTTGTGCGCCTGGCGCGAGATAAAGCGCGGGCAGGTGTTGCATTAGCGCAACATGACTTACCAGTTTTAGGTGCAGATACTATTGTTATCTACAATGGCAACGTGTTGGAAAAACCTAAAGATAAACAACATGCTGCGCAGATGCTGCGCATGTTGTCCGGGAATCAGCATCAAGTGATGACGGCAGTTGCGTTAGCCGATCGCGAATCGTTACTGGATTGCCTGGTGACGACCGAAGTGACATTTCGCGCATTATCAGAACAGGATATCGCCGGCTACGTGGCCTGCGGTGAACCCATGGATAAAGCAGGTGCATACGGTATTCAAGGGCTTGGTGGTTGTTTTGTCAGGAAGATTAATGGCAGCTACCATGCTGTAGTCGGTTTACCGCTAGTTGAAACCTATGAATTGCTGAGTAATTTTCACGCTTTGCGTGATGGACGAGGAAAACATGACGGCTGAATTATTAGTCAACGTGACCCCATCGGAAACTCGGGTGGCTTACATTGATGGTGGAATACTGCAAGAGATCCATATTGAACGCGAAGCACGTCGCGGGATCGTAGGGAATATCTACAAAGGTCGTGTAAGCCGGGTACTTCCGGGAATGCAGGCGGCATTTGTAGATATTGGCCTTGATAAGGCAGCGTTTCTTCACGCTTCTGACATCATGCCCCATACCGAATGTGTGGCTGGTGAAGAGCGAAAAAACTTCACAGTACGCGATATCTCCGAACTGGTGCGCCAGGGGCAAGACCTGATGGTCCAAGTGGTGAAAGATCCGCTGGGTACTAAAGGTGCGCGCCTGACTACTGATATCACACTGCCGTCTCGTTACCTGGTCTTTATGCCAGGAGCCTCGCATGTGGGTGTTTCGCAACGCATTGAAAGTGAAGCTGAGCGTGAACGCCTTAAACGCGTGGTTAACGCATATTGCGACGAGCAAGGCGGATTCATCATCCGTACTGCGGCAGAAGGTGTATGTGAAGATGATTTGGCCGCAGATGCAGCTTACCTAAAGCGTGTCTGGACAAAAGTCAGCGAACGCAAAAAGCGTAATAAAACTCGTTGTCAGCTTTACGGTGAACTCGCGCTGGCACAACGCGTATTGCGTGATTTTGCTGATGAGGCACTCGATCGAATTCGTGTCGACTCACGCCTGACTTTCGACATGCTGCTGGAGTTCACCGCAGAATACATGCCGGAAATACACAACAAGATCGAACACTACAGCGGTCGCCAGCCAATTTTTGACCTTTTCGATGTTGAAAATGAAATTCAGCGGGCGCTGGAACGAAAAGTTGAACTGAAGTCGGGTGGCTATTTGGTCATCGATCAGACTGAAGCGATGACTACCGTGGATATCAACACGGGTGCATTTGTTGGTCATCGCAATCTCGACGATACTATTTTCAATACTAATATTGAAGCGACTCAGGCGATTGCCCGTCAGTTACGTTTGCGTAACCTGGGCGGCATTATCATTATTGATTTCATTGATATGAGTAATGAAGATCATCGTCGTCGTGTGTTGCATTCTCTTGAGCAAGCGTTAAGCAAAGACCGGGTGAAAACCAGTATCAATGGTTTCTCGCAGCTTGGTCTGGTTGAAATGACACGTAAACGCACGCGCGAAAGCGTTGAACATGTGCTGTGCAACGATTGTCCAACTTGCCACGGCCGCGGTACCGTGAAAACGGTTGAAACGGTCTGTTATGAAATTATGCGTGAAATTGTCCGCGTGCATCATGCTTACGATTCTGACCGCTTCCTGGTTTATGCCTCACCAGCCGTGGGGGAAGCACTGAAAAGTGAAGAGTCCCATTCACTGGCCGAAGTTGAAATTTTCGTGGGCAAGCAAGTCAAAGTACAGATCGAACCGCTCTATAATCAGGAGCAGTTTGACGTCGTTATGATGTAGCTCTCTGTGCGGTTGGCGCAGGTTCGAGTTCCGCTCCGGCGGCTAACAAGGAGATATACGTGAGGCGACTGCCCGGCATTCTGCTACTCACTGGCGCAACGCTTATCGTTATCGTCGCACTGCTGGTGAGTGGTTTGCGGCTGGTTTTGCCGCATCTCGATGCCTGGCGCCCGGCTTTGTTAGATAAAATTGAAGCGATGACTGGCACGCCTGTCGATGCCAGCCAGATAAAGGCAAGTTGGGAAAACTTTGGCCCTACTCTGGATGTGCGCGATGTTAAAGCTGGTCTGAAAGACGGCGGTGAGTTGAGCGTTAAGCGCGTGACGCTGGCGCTCGACCTTTGGCAAAGTATTTTGCATGCGCGCTGGCAATTCCGCGACCTCACTTTTTACCAGTTACAGATGCGCACCAATACCCCACTGAGCCAGAATCAGGGGGACGGTAAGTTTGAGCCGGGTAAAATCAGCGATCTCTTTTTACGGCAGTTCGATCACTTTGATCTGCGCGACAGCTCCCTTAGTTTCCTGACTCTATCTGGCCAACGTGCCGAACTCACGATCCCACAACTTACCTGGCTTAACACCAAAAACCGTCACCGTGCTGAAGGACTGGTCAGTCTGTCGAGCTTTACCGGACAGCACGGTCTGGCAAAAGTACGGATGGATTTACGGGATGAAAATGGCCTACTGAATATCGGCAAAGTCTGGCTACAGGCTGATAACGTTGACGTAAAACCGTGGCTCGGCCGCTGGATGAAGGACAATGTTAATTTACAGACTGCCAAATTCACCCTCGAAGCATGGATGGATATCAAAGAGGGCGATATTGCTGGTGGTAATATCTGGCTGAAGCAAGGCGGTGCAAGCTGGGCGGGGAAAAGCGCTGCACACCAGTTATCAGTAGATAATTTGATGGCCCGTGTCGAACGTTCAGAAGCAGGCTGGAATCTTGCTATTCCCTCAACCAATATCACCCTTGATGGTAAAACCTGGCCAAAAGGTTCGCTATCGTTAGCGTGGATTGCTCCGCAGGATGTGGGGGGGAAAGGGAATACTCGTGGTGACGAATTGCGGGTACGCGCCACAAATATGGAACTGGAAAGCTTCACTGGTTTACTGCCGATTGCCGAGAAAATCTCACCTGATATAGGCGATATTTGGACCTCCTTGCAACCTCGCGGGCACATTGATGTGCTGGCACTGGATATCCCGCTCCAGCAAACGGAAAACACCCGTATGCAAGGGCGCTGGAAAGATGTGAGTTGGAATCAATGGAAAATGCTTCCCGGTGTCGAACACTTCGCAGGTTCAATTACCGGTAGCGTTGCCCACGGGCAGCTTAATGCACAGATCCTCGATGCTAAAATGCCTTATGAAGGTGTATTCCGCGCGCCGCTGGAGATTGAACATGGCGACGCAACGCTTGAGTGGCGGAAAAATGCTTCTGGTTTCCAGCTTGATGGCAAAAATCTTGATGTAAAAGCTCGCTCGGTATGGGCGGCAGGCGATTTCCGTTATTACCAGCCTGAGGGTGGTGACCCATGGTTAGGCATTTTAGCCGGAATCAGTACTAACAACGGTGCTGATGCCTGGCGTTATTTCCCTGAAAATCTGATGGGCAAAGAACTGGTTGATTACCTCAGTGGCGCTATTCAGGGCGGTGAAGCTGAAAACGCGACGCTGGTCTACGGCGGTAATCCTCATCTCTTCCCGTATCTGCATAACGAAGGGCAGTTTGAGGTCTACGTTCCGCTACGCAATGCTAAATTTGCTTTCCAGCCTGACTGGCCGGCATTAGAGAACCTGAATATCACGCTTGATTTCATCAATGACGGTTTATGGATGAAGTCTGATGAGGTGAAACTCGGGGGGGTTACTGGGCGCAACCTCACGGCGATTATCCCGGATTACTCGAAAGAAAAACTGTTGATTGATTCTGATATCAGCGGCCCTGGAAGTGCCGTAGGTCCGTATTTCAAAGAAACACCTCTAAAAGATTCGCTGTCTGCTGCTCTTGATGAACTCCAGATTGGTGGGGATGTGAATGCTCGCTTACATCTGGATATCCCATTCAATGGCGATATGACCACCGCTTCAGGTGACGTCCAGCTTCACAACAATACGCTGCTGATAAAACCGCTCTCCAGCACTCTGAACAACCTGACGGGTAAATTCAGTTTTGTGAACGGCGATTTGAAAAGCGAACCATTAAAAGCCACCTGGTTTAACCAACCCGTAGGTATTGATTTTAATACCAAAACTGGTGAGAAAGATTACAAGATTGGCGTCAATTTGCTGGGCGACTGGCAGCCAACAAAAATGGGTGTTTTGCCTGAGCCGGTTAATAAAGAGTTGAGCGGTAACGTCCCATGGAAAGGTGATGTGGCGATTACGCTTCCTTATCGCGGAGAGGCAAATTATCAGGTCAATGTGGATGCAGATCTGAAAAATGTGAGTAGCCACTTACCTGCCCCAGTTAATAAATCAGCGGGTCAGGCACTGCCATTGAAAATCGCAGTGAAAGGCGACCTGAATAGCTTTAATTTGACGGGTAATGCCGGGCCGACAAATCACTTCTCCAGCCGCTGGTTACTGAATAAGAAACTGACGCTGGATCGCGCTATTTGGGCAACGAACAGCCACACAATTCCACCGTTACCTGACAATCCGGGTGTTGAGCTTGATCTCCCTGCGATGGACGGTGCGCAATGGTTAGCGCTCTTTAGCCAGGGGGCGGCGGAAAGTGTTGGTAACTCTGCATCATTCCCATCAGATATTACGTTACGCACGCCTTCGCTGACTTTCGCTGGGCAGCAGTGGAATAACCTGAGTCTCGTTTCCCACGCGATACCTGGCGGTACGCGTGTTGAAGCACAGGGTCGTGAAGTGAATGGCTCGTTGACGATGCAAGATAATGCGCCGTGGCGTGCAGCAATCAAATACCTCTATTTCAACCCTGATTGGGGTAATAGCACTGCCAAAACGACCAGCGCTTCTCCACTGGGAGACAATACTTCAATTGATTTCCGCAGCTGGCCTGATCTGCAACTGCGTTGTGCCGAATGTTGGCTGTGGGGGCAAAAATATGGCCGTATTGAAGGTGATCTCGCTGTTAAAGGGAACACGCTGGAATTAGAAAATGGCTTAGTCGATTCAGGGTTTGCAAGACTAACCGGCAGTGGTCAATGGGTTAACAGTCCAGCAGAAGAGCGTACCTCCATAAAAGGTAAACTTCATGGTAGTAAGCTTGATGCCGCAACCAATTTCTTTGGGGTTAAAACGCCAATTCAGGGTTCATCATTTGATGCGGATTATGATTTGCACTGGCGTGATAAACCCTGGCAGCCAGACTTTGCTTCACTTAACGGAATCCTGCATACCAAATTGGGTAAAGGTCAGATTGCGGATCTGGGCACGGGACACGCCGGGCAATTGCTGCGGTTGGTGAGTGTTGACGCTCTAATGCGTAAGCTGCGTTTCGATTTCAGCGATACCTTCGGTGATGGTTTCTATTTTGACTCCATTCGCAGTACGGCCTGGATCAAAGATGGCGTGCTGCATAGCGACGATACGCTGGTGGATGGCCTGGAAGCCGACATCGGCTTGAAAGGTTCTGTCGATTTGGTTAGACGCCGCGTCGATGTTGAAGCAGTTATAGCACCTGAAATTTCCGCGACTGTCGGGGTGGCAACAGCCTTTGTGGTTAACCCAATTATTGGTGCCGCTGTGTTTGCGGCCAGCAAAGTGTTAGGGCCTTTGTGGAGCAAAATCTCCGTGTTGCGCTACCACATCACTGGGCCGGTCGACCAACCACAAATCAACGAAGTGCTTCGTCAGCCGAGAGTTAACGACGCTAAGTGATTTGACGGGAGTCTTGAATTACCTCAAGCTCAATAGATATCTCCAATCGATAGACAATTAAGAGTAGCGAAACGATGAGTCTGAACCTGGTAAGTGAGCAGTTGCTGTCTGCGAATGGCTTAACCCATCAAGATCTGTTTTCCATTTTGGGGCAATTGTCTGAGCGCCGACTCGACTATGGTGATCTTTATTTCCAGTCCAGTTATCACGAATCCTGGGTACTGGAAGACCGCATCATTAAAGATGGTTCTTACAACATCGATCAGGGTGTTGGCGTGCGTGCGGTCAGCGGTGAGAAAACCGGTTTTGCTTATGCCGACCAGGTCAGCTTACTGGCACTAGAACAAAGTGCTCATGCGGCAAGAAGTATCGTGCAGGATAAAGGAAATGGCCGTGTACAGACGTTAGGTGCTGTGCAACATAGCGCGCTTTATACCAGTGCTGACCCGCTACAAAGCATGACCCGTGAAGAGAAACTCGACATCCTGAAACGTGTAGATAGCGTTGCTCGTGCGGCAGATAAGCGTGTTCAGGAAGTGACTGCCAGCCTGACTGGCGTTTATGAATTGATTCTCGTGGCGGCAACTGACGGCACTCTGGCGGCAGATGTTCGCCCATTGGTTCGTCTTTCTGTCAGCGTTCAAGTTGAAGATAACGGCAAACGCGAGCGCGGTTCAAGCGGTGGTGGCGGTCGTTTCGGTTATGACTATTTCCTCGAAACAATTGATGGCGAAGTTCGTGCAGATGCCTGGGCTAAAGAAGCCGTGCGTATGGCGCTGGTGACTCTTTCTGCCGTTGCGGCTCCTGCCGGTACGTTCCCGGTGGTGCTGGGTGCAGGTTGGCCGGGCGTGCTACTGCATGAAGCAGTCGGTCACGGTCTGGAAGGTGATTTTAACCGTCGTGGTACTTCGGTATTTAGCGGTCAAATGGGCCAGTTAGTTGCTTCTGAACTTTGTACAATTGTCGATGATGGCACCATGGCAAACCGCCGTGGCTCAGTGGCTATTGACGATGAAGGTGTGCCGGGTCAGTACAATGTGCTTATCGAAAACGGCATCCTGAAAGGCTACATGCAGGATAAGCTTAATGCTCGCTTGATGGGTGTTGCGCCAACAGGTAATGGCCGTCGCGAATCTTATGCGCACCTGCCAATGCCGCGCATGACCAATACTTATATGCTGGCCGGTAAGTCTACTCCGCAAGAGATCATCGAATCCGTTGAGTATGGTATCTATGCTCCTAACTTTGGTGGCGGTCAGGTAGACATCACTTCTGGTAAGTTTGTGTTCTCAACTTCCGAAGCCTATCTCATCGAAAATGGAAAAGTGACTAAGCCGGTAAAAGGCGCAACGTTAATTGGTTCCGGTATCGAAGCCATGCAGCAAGTTTCCATGGTCGGTAATGACCTGGCGCTGGATAACGGTGTCGGCGTTTGTGGAAAAGAAGGGCAGAGTCTGCCAGTCGGAGTTGGCCAGCCAACGCTTAAAGTCGACAATCTGACCGTTGGTGGCACAGCTTAACAGCTCATTCCTACAGTCCAACAGCCGGGTAAATCCCGGCTGTTTTGTTTCAATTTCTCGCCATTTATTCGATATCTTTTACACGTCCTTTGTTCTCGCGAACTCCTTGAAAAAGATGCGAAACCTTCACGAAATATTCGGTCAGGTAGTTTATACAAACCTGCACTTTCAAAGGCAATTTGTCCTTTTCGGTATACAGCGCGTATACCGGACGCGGATCGGATTGATAGCTCGGCAATAAGATCTCAAGCGTTCCGTCATTGATCTCATCGATCACCCACATCAGTGGAACATAGGCGATCCCGGCGCCGACTTTTAGCCAGCGGCTTAAGGTCATAGGATCATTTGTGACGAAACGACCTTGCGGGATCATGCGCGTGGTGAGGCCTTCCGGGGCGATCAACTCAAATTCATTGTGCGGGCGAATGCTGTATTCAAGCCAGGAATGGCTGGCAAGATCGGCAGGCTTTTCTGGCGTGCCGTTTTGTTGCAGGTAACTTTTCGCGGCGCAAATCACCATCGGCATCGAGCCGAGGCGTGTTGAGAAGAGGCTTGAATCCTGCAAAGCGCCGACACGAATTACCACGTCCAGACCATCGGCAATCAAGTCCGGCGCGGGGATGCCGGTGACCAGGTTTACGGTCAACTCCGGGTATTCTTTGAGCATGTCCGCCGTCATGGACGCGAGGACATTTTGTGCCATAGTTGAAGAACTACCTATTCGCAGTGTGCCAATAGGCGTGTTGTTAAAAGCGTAAAGTTGCTCATGCACCTCTTTCGCTTCGTGCAGCATTTTGCGGCAGCCCAGATAGTAAATTTTACCGGCTTCAGTGAGCCCAATGCTGCGAGTACTGCGGTTTAGCAGCTTGACCTGTAACTCGTCTTCTAATTTGGAAACGGTTTGGCTTATAGACGATACGCTCATTTCTAGCTGTCTGGCGGCGGCGGTAAAAGAACCGAGTTCGACAACTTTTGCAAAAACTGACATGCGTTTAAGTCTTTCCATTGTTCACTCTGGCTTAAAAGTGATTTAGATCACATATTATAGATAACCGGCTAACAATTACGGTAATATATTATTCTCAGCACAACCTGTACCACTCGTTAGCTCAGCGTTTCTGGCTGAACCAGGGTTTGTGTCTTCTGTATTTTCTGCAAGGTTAACATGAGTCTATTTCCCGTTATCGTGATATTCGGTCTTTCTTTTCCGCCGATATTCTTCGAGCTAATTCTATCGCTGGCGCTGTTCTGGTTGGTTCGCCGTCTGCTGACTCCGACGGGAATTTATGATTTTGTCTGGCACCCGGCATTATTTAATACAGCGCTTTATTGCTGTCTGTTTTATCTGATCTCGCGCCTGTTTGTTTGAGGTTGATGTGAAAGCACTTACAACAAAAATGATCCGCACGGCCATCACGCTAATTCTTGTGCTGCTGGCTTTCATCGCTATCTACCGTGCCTGGGTGTTTTATACCGAATCCCCGTGGACGCGTGACGCTCGTTTTACCGCTGATGTGGTCGCGATTGCGCCGGACGTGTCCGGTTTAATTACCGACGTGAAGGTGCATGACAACCAACTGGTGAAGAAAGATCAGATCCTATTCACCATCGACCAGCCGCGTTATCAGAAAGCGCTCGAGCAAGCACAGGCCGATGTTGCCTACTACCAGGCTCTGGCCGGGGAAAAACGTCGTGAAGCCGGACGCCGCAATTCGTTGGGTACGCAGGCCATGTCGCGTGAAGAAATTGAACAGTCCAACAATGTGTTGCAGACGGTCATGCATCAATTATCAAAGGCTGAAGCGACACGTGATTTAGCTCAACTGGACCTACAACGTACCGTTATTCGTGCACCCGCAGAAGGTTGGGTCACCAACCTGAATGTCTATACCGGTGAGTTTATTACTCGTGGATCAACCGCTGTGGCGCTGGTCAAACGCGGTACGTTCTACATCCTGGCCTATATGGAAGAAACCAAGCTCGACGGTATTCGTCCAGGTTACCGGGTGCAAATCACGCCGCTGGGTAGTAACCGTGTATTACGTGGAACCGTCGACAGCCTTTCTGCCGGTGTGACTAATGCCAGCAGCACCCGAGACAGCAAAGGGATGGCGACCGTCGACTCCAATCTGGAATGGGTGCGTCTGGCGCAACGTGTGCCGGTGCGAATTCACCTTGATGAGCAACAAGCCAATCTTTATCCCGCCGGGACAACGGCGACCGTCGTGGTGACAGGGGAAAAAGACAGAGATACTGACCACGAATCAGTATTTATTAAACTCATGCATCGCTTGCGTGAGTTCGGTTAAGCGTAGGTCGATATGTATTATATTTCGCGGTTACATTTACGCTTCGCCTTCAAACTGGCTTTTGCCATCGTGCTGGCGTTGTGGGTCGGTTTCCATTTTGAGCTTGAAACCCCTCGCTGGGCGGTGCTGACTTCAGTGTTAGTTGCCGCTGGCCCTGCTTTTGCGGCAGGTGGCGAGCCGTATTCTGGCGCGATTCGTTATCGCGGCATGCTGCGAATTGTCGGTACATTTATTGGCTGTTTTGCCGCGTTATTCATTATCACTACTTTTATCCGTGCACCGGCCGTTATGTTGTTGGTGTGCTGCATATGGGCGGGATTTTGTACCTGGATCTCCTCGCTGGTTAAGGTCGAAAACTCTTACGCCTGGGGGCTTTCTGGCTACACGGCGTTGATTATTATCGTCACCATTCAGGCCAACCCGCTAGTTGCTCCTCAATTCGCCGTCGAGCGTTGTAGCGAAATTGTCATCGGTATTGTCTGCGCTATCATTGCGGACTTACTTTTCTCCCCACGTTCCATCAAGAAAGAGATCGACAGGCAACTCGATAGCCTGTTGGTGGATCACTATCGCTTGATGCAGTTGTGTATTGCGCATGGTGATAAAGAAGAGGTGGATAAAGCCTGGGCAAGCCTGGTTCAGCGCACCACTGTGCTGGAAGGAATGCGTAATAACCTGAAGATTGAATCGGCTCGCTGGAGTCGTGCGAACCGTCGCCTCAAAGCACTTAACACCGTTTCCCTGGCGTTAATTACCCAGGCGTGTGAAACCTTCCTGATTCAAAACACGCGCCCTGAATTTGTGACTCCAGAATTTCGCGAGTTATTCGACGCTCCGGTAGAAACCGCTGCTGATGTGCATCAACAGCTAAAGATTATCCGAAAAGTGATGTCGTTTTCCGGTGAAAAATACACCCCGGTGACTATTCGTAGCTGGGTCAATGAAGCGACACGTTATTTAGTTTTGAAACGGGGCGTGATCAGCAATACCCGTATCAGCGCGATTGAAGAAGAGATTTTAAACCAGGAAGTCGTGGTAAAAGTGCAATCCGCTGAAGGCCATCACGCGATGATTAACTTCTGGCGCACGACTGTAGCTTGCCTGCTGGGTAGCTTGTTCTGGTTATCAACTGGCTGGACATCCGGCAGTGGTGCAATGGTGATGATTGCTGTTGTTACTTCTCTGGCGATGCGTCTGCCGAACCCGCGTATGGTGGCTGTTGATTTCCTCTACGGCATGATTGCCGCCTTGCCGATTGGCGCTTTCTATTTTTTAGTTATCCTGCCGAACACCCAACAAAGTATGGTGTTGCTCTCTATTAGTCTCGCGCTTCTGGCGTTCTTTATTGGTATAGAAGTACAGAAACGGCGTCTGGGTTCAATGAGCGCCCTGGCGGGAACCATCAATGTCATCGTGTTAGACAACCCAATGACATTCCACTTCAGCTCTTTCCTCGACAGCGCCCTCGGCCAGCTCGTGGGCTGCTTCCTGGCCATGATGGTGATCCTGCTGATTCGCGATAATTCCAAAGAGCGTACCGGTCGTACCTTGCTGAACCAGTTTGTTTCCGCCGCAGTTTCCGCGCTCACAACCAATAAAGCGCGTCGCAAAGAAAACCATTTGCCCGCGCTCTATCAGCAACTTTTCCTGCTGCTGAATATGTTCCCCGGTGATATCCCTCGTTATCGCCTGGCGCTGACCTTAATTATTGCTCACCAGCGTCTGCGAGATGCGCCGATACCGGTGAACGACGATCTCTCGGCATACCATCGCCAACTGCGAAAAACCGCAGATAAAGTGACATCAGCCTCCAGCGACGACAAGAAACAGCGTTACTTTAAGCAATTACTGGAAGAACTCGAGGTTTACCAGGAGAAATTACGAATATGGGAGGCGCCGTTGCAGGTCACCGAACCGGTGAAACGGCTAGCGGAGGTGCTGCATAAATACCAGCACGCTTTCATCACTGCCTGACCCGAGCCGACGCAATGCGTCGGCTTTTTTGTATCTATACTTATACCCGTCATACTTCAACTTGCAGATGCGTTGGCTGCGTTTGCTCACCCGAATCACTTACCAGAGTAAGCTCATCGGGATTCACTCGCTTGCCGCCTGCCTGCAACTCGAATTATTTTGGGTATATCAGATGCCCAATTCATAACAGGAGAAAACAATGACAAATCAGGCACTCCAGGACAGTGAATTATTTAACACCGGTTATCTGGTTAATGGGGAATGGCGCAAGCTGAGTGAAACTTTCGATGTTCTTAACCCCGCAACGGGCGAGGTTGTCGCCAAAGTCGCAAAGGCTGGTAAAAAAGAGGCTGAAGAAGCTATCGCCGCTGCCGCTAAAGCCTTCCCTGCATGGCGTGCAAAAACCGCCAAAGAGCGTTCAACCATTCTCTATCGCTGGTTCCAGTTAATTATTGAGAACAAAGCCTGGCTCGGGCGCTTGATGACAACCGAACAAGGCAAGCCACTGAAAGAGGCGGAAGGGGAAGTCGAGTACGCCGCGAGTTTTATCCAGTGGTTCGCCGAGCAGGCCAAACGGGCCAACGGTGAAATCATTCCTCCGGCGAAACCTGGCTCCCGTATTTTGGCCACGCGGGAACCTATTGGCGTTGTCGCCGCTATCACGCCGTGGAATTTCCCGATGGCGATGCTGACTCGTAAACTCGGTCCGGCACTTGCTGCGGGATGTACCGGTGTTATCAAGCCTGCTAATAACACGCCGCTATCGGCATTTGCTTTACTGGCGCTGGCGAAAAAAGCAGGCGTGCCTGATGGCGTGCTAAATGCTGTAGCCGGTAATACGCAAGAAATCAGCGACGCCATTATGGCGAGCCACGAAGTGCGGAAAATTTCATTCACTGGCTCCACCGCCGTCGGCAAAACGCTGGTACGCAATGCCGCTGAAACCATGAAAAAAGTCTCCATGGAATTAGGTGGTAATGCGCCTTATATCGTCTTTGACGATGCTGATATCGACGAAGCCGTGAAAGGTGCTATTACCAACAAATTCCGTAACGCAGGCCAGGTGTGCGTCAGTGTTAACCGTTTCTTTATTCAGGAAAGGGTTTACGACCAGTTCGTCAACAAGCTAGCGGAGGCGGTCAAAGCCCTGAAAGTTGGGAATGGCCTGGAAGAGGGCGTCGTCGTCGGGCCATTAATTGAGAAATCCGCAGTCGATAAGGTCCGTGAACACGTGGAAGATGCGCAAGCGAAGGGTGGCAAAGTGTTGGTTGGTGGCAAGAGTCATGAGCTGGGTGGTAACTTCTGGCAGCCAACGGTGATTGTCGATGCTAACGACGACATGAAACTGGCGCAGGAAGAAACTTTTGGCCCGGTAGCCGCCTGCTTCCGTTTCAAAACCGAAGAGGAAGTGATTGAGCGGGCGAACAATACGCCATTTGGTCTGGCTGCCTACTTCTATACTCAGAACCTGGCGCGCGTATTCCGTGTCTCTCAGGCGCTTGAAAGCGGGATGATAGGGATTAACGAATGCGCAGTTTCGACTGAGCTGGGGCCATTTGGTGGCGTGAAAGAGTCCGGGCTTGGCCGTGAGGGTTCTGTATTGGGTCTGGATGAGTTTCTGGAAGTCAAAACCTTGCATATTGGTGGGTTGTAGAACGATTCGTTCTGGTTAAGGTGGCAAGCAATGAAAAAATACACCTTTGATTTTAGTCAGATAGAAGACCAGCCTGGATTCTATCGTCACTTTACCCAGGCATTTCAACTCGAGAAAAAACAGATTCACGATCTCGACAGCTTATGGGATGTGGTCGTCGGGGGCACTTTACCGCTCCCGGCGGAAATCGAGTTTGTTCATTTACCAGAAATGCAACGGCGGCGTTACGGGGCTTTGATTTTGCTTTTTGACGAAGCAGAGGAAGAACTGGAAGGGCAGTTGCGCTTTAACGTGCGCGGTTAACACTATTTTAGATATAAAAAAGCCCCCGCGAGCGGGGGCAAAGTCGTCAGAATTTGACGACGAGGGTTTATTTATACAGTTCAGCGGTTGCGTGCCAGGTATCGCCAGTACGTGCTTCGGTTATGCGATAAGCCGATGCACCTTCTTTAGTCGCCTTCTGTGATAATTCCTGACGCATATCCATTGGAGCACTGCCAGTCTGACTGACAGAAATGCTACCCATAGACTGCATGTTTTGTGCTTGTTCGCTGTTTACCTGATGCGCGGCTGCGTTAGCGCCGAAAGAGATAACAGAGAAAAGGCTCAGTGCTGCGATGGTTAATTTGGTTTTCATGATGTCTACTCCTGAATTATGTTCTCAACGACCGGAAGGGCTTACCTGCATTTATTGTTCTTGGGGCCGTCGTTTTGATTAATCGGTGTTACTTATACCTGCCAGGCTTATTTATACAGCTCAGCAGTGGCGTGCCATGCATCACCAGAACGTGCTTCAACGATGCGATAAGAAGATGCCCCTTTCGCTTCAGCTTTTTCATTCAGCATTTGGTGCATATCCATTGGTGCACTACCTATCTGGCTTACAGAAACTGTGCCCATCGGCTGAAGATTCTGTGCCTGTTCTGCGTTAACAGATGTGGCTGCGAAAGCACCAAATGACAGCATTGAAAGCAGGCTGGCGGCTACTACTGTTGATTTCATGTTCATAATTTTTACCTCGTCGTATTCTTTTATTTGGGTCCTCATTCCGTGACCCTCATCACAAAATCAAGTATACACTAATAACGTGGAAAATTAATACCACGCTAATTATTCTCTATGAAACTTTACAATAATAGAGGTTTTCTTTATTACGTAAAGTTATTAAAAATGATCTTTTATTGCTTTATCTATGTTAAATATAAGTAAAAACAATGAGATATCAGAATTTGACTTTTTGTGCGGTTCATCACATAACTTGCTGATGGGTTCGGTTTTTAAAGCAGGAGTAGATGTGAAGAATGAGATTTGCAGGCAGGCATAAGGAAATAGAAGGATGTTATCAGTACGGTGTTCCCGCCGTTCAATAACAGCAGGAACAGCCGTTTTAAGACTTAAAGCTCTTGTTCGAAGAGTACCAGAATCGCTTCATAAAGCTCTTTAACCGTGAAGTCTTTGGCAGGCGTAGTAAAGATAGTGTCGTCTCCGGCAATCGTGCCCAGAATCCCCTCAGCTTTACCTAAAGAATCCAGTAGGCGTGCAATCAACTGTGCAGCACCCGGGCTTGTGTGGATAACGACAACGGCATCGTTGTAATCAATATCCAGTACCAGATTTTTTAACGGACTTGATGTGGTCGGCACGCCCAATTCAGCAGGCAAACAATACACCATTTCCATTTTTGCATTGCGAGTACGCACCGCACCAAACTTGGTCAGCATGCGGGATACTTTGGACTGGTTAATGTTTTCGAAACCTTCATTTTGCAAGGCATGGACGATCTCGCCTTGAGAACTAAATTTCTCTTCTTTCAATAATGCTTTGAATGCTTTGACTAATTCTTCTTGTTTTGAGGAAACACGCATAGGTCACCCATATTCAGGTCAACAAAGATAACATTATTATGCATTTAAATGAATTTTTATGCAAATCAATGGCTGGGTGTAAGCTTGAAATAATGTTATGAAAGGGGCTGATTTTATCAAATTTTGTTATCGAGAAACATGCCTTCGTCACGACTCGAAAATAAGTTGTTAGGTAAATTAAATGTTATCAAAATGATGTTGTTTTGCTGCGTAGGGAGGGGTAATGTAACCGCCTGTTGATGTGACAACATCAGGTTGTGACCGGGCGCTAAGGCGTCGTTTCCACCCGGCGAGTAAATGCAGCAGTAACGTTTCAGGATTGCGTAACTTCGCAAACCTTGAGCGGGAATATTGTAATTACCCCTTCTCTGGATTATGGTCGCCACCGCATGGAGTTACGGCACCTATTTGCTAACCATAATAAGGAGTTTAGGATGAAAGTTGCAGTCCTCGGCGCAGCAGGCGGAATCGGCCAGGCGCTTGCCCTTCTACTCAAGACCCAGCTGCCTTCAGGTTCAGAACTCTCTCTGTATGATATTGCACCTGTAACCCCAGGTGTTGCAGTCGATCTGAGTCATATCCCGACAGATGTAAAAATCAAAGGTTTCTGTGGTGAAGATGCAACTCCTGCACTGGTTGGTGCGGATGTGGTGCTTATCTCTGCCGGTGTAGCACGTAAACCAGGTATGGACCGTTCTGACCTGTTTAACGTCAATGCGGGAATCGTGAAGAATCTGGTTCAACAGATTGCTAAAACTTGCCCTAAAGCCTGTATCGGTATTATCACAAACCCTGTGAATACCACCGTTGCTATTGCAGCGGAAGTGCTGAAAAAAGCAGGTGTGTACGATAAAAACAAATTGTTTGGCGTAACTACGCTGGACATCATCCGCTCCAACACCTTTGTTGCGGAACTGAAAGGTAAACTGCCGACCGATATCGAAGTCCCTGTTATTGGCGGACACTCTGGCGTGACTATTCTGCCACTGCTGTCTCAGATCCCAGGCGTAAGCTTCACTGAGCAGGAAGTTGCTGATTTAACTAAGCGTATTCAGAATGCGGGTACTGAAGTTGTAGAAGCGAAGGCTGGTGGCGGGTCTGCAACCCTGTCAATGGGTCAGGCTGCCGCACGTTTTGGTCTGTCTCTGGTTCGCGCGCTGCAAGGCGAAAGCAATGTGGTTGAATGTGCGTATGTTGAAGGGAATGGCGAGCACGCTCGTTTCTTCTCTCAGCCGCTGCTGCTTGGTAAAAACGGTATTGCAGAGATCAAATCTTACGGCAAACTGAGTGCGTTTGAGCACCAGGCGCTGGAAGGTATGCTGGATACCCTGAAGAAAGATATTACTCTTGGTGAAGAGTTCGTTAACAAGTAAACACCAGGCTTCAGAGATAAAAAAACCGGAACTAAGTTCCGGTTTTTTATTGCCTGCGATTCAGCATTTATCAGTTAGTGGCTGGGTATTCCTGAATCGTCACTTGTAATATTAGCTTCTTATCATCGCGCATCACTTCAACCGGAATGACTGACCCTGGGCGAATTTCTGCCACTTGGTCCATCGTGCCTAATGCTGAAATGGCTGGTTTATTATTCACCGAAATAATCACGTCATTAACCAGAAGACCTGCTTTCGCTGCCGGACCGCCAGGTGAAACTTCGTTAACGATAATCCCCTGAATCTGATCAATGCCGGTAGCCGGGCCATGCAATGGTGTTATCTCACGCCCACCGATACCAATGTAGCCACGAATCACGCGGCCATCGCGAATAAGCTTATCCATGATTTTGGTGGAAAGCTGAGTCGGGATTGCAAAGCCGATACCTTCCGGGGTTTCGCCATCATTACTTTTATCAAACGACAATGTGTTAATACCCATTAACTCACCGAGTGAGTTAACCAGCGCACCGCCGGAATTGCCGTGGTTAATTGAGGCGTCAGTTTGCAGGAATGACTGGCGGCCTGAAGGGCTAAGGCCAATACGACCTGTCGCGCTGATTATCCCCTGCGTAATGGTCTGCCCAAGGTTATACGGGTTACCAATCGCCATTACGACATCACCAATATGCGGCACCCGCTTATTGTTGATAGGAATCACGGGGAGGCTGGTGGCATTGATCTTCAATACAGCCAGGTCGGTAAGGCTGTCGGAGCCAACCAGTAGCGCTTCAAACACACGGCCATCTTGCAGTGCAACAATAATTTGTTCGGCATCATTAATGACGTGTTTATTGGTAATGATATAACCACGCTCGTCCATGATGACGCCTGAACCGAGAGTTTTAATTTCTAGCTGATTTTGTGAATTGTTACCGATGCTGCGGTTGTATACGTTCACCACAGCAGGCGCAGCGCGTCGCACCGCAGAGTTGTAGCTCACCGGAGTTTCATCAGCACTGTCAAACTTTGAGGGGGCTAAAGGGACGATTTTCTGGCGCAGCGTTGGTAATGCAACCAACAACAATCCAGCCACAATCAGGCCAATTACCACCGAGCGTAATATCTTTAGAAACATGGATTTGAATTAGTTAATAATAAGCCGGAAGCAGAATAGCATGAGTTAATCGGACATCGTACACAGATGTCCGATTACTGAGCAGATTAACGAACTAACAGATATATGCTCTCTTCACCACGCGCCACATGCAATGCAATGACGTCTGGTTTGCTTTCCAGAACCTTACGCATTTCCGCGATACTTGAGACCCGCTCGCGGTTCACGCCAATGATGAAATCATCTTTGTGTAAGCCGGCTTGTGCCGCAGGCGTACCTTTTTCAACGCTGTCGAGTTTAATGCCCTTGGTGCCATCTTTTAGCTGGCCATCACTCAGGGTTGCGCCTTGTAAGGCTGGCATAATCAGTTCTGCGTTAGCTGATGATGCCGTGCTTTTATCCAGCGTCACGCTCACCTCTAATGGTTTCCCATCGCGCAGCAAGCCCAGTTTCACTACAGTTCCTGGTTCAGTTGTGGCGATTTTTGCTCGCAGCTCTGCAAAACTGTTGATGGCTTTGCCATTCAAACTGGTAATCACATCACCGGCTTTCACGCCTGCTTTTGCTGAACCTGATTGCGGTAAGACTTCGCTGATAAACGCGCCACGCTGAGTTGTGAGGTTAAAGGCTTTAGCGATATCCGCACTCATCTCAGTACCTTTAATACCGAGCAAGCCGCGTTTGATTTCACCAAATTCCATCAGTTGTTTAGCCAGGGTTTGCGCCATATTACTTGGAATAGCAAAACCGATACCGACACTACCGCCGCTTGGCGCGAGAATCGCGGTATTTATGCCGATAAGCTCGCCGTTCAGGTTCAGCAACGCGCCACCGGAGTTACCACGGTTAATGGAAGCATCTGTCTGGATAAAGTTTTCCAATCCTTCAAGATTAAGGCCACTACGACCCAGTGCTGAAACGATACCTGATGTGGCTGTTTGCCCGAGGCCAAATGGGTTACCTACGGCTACCGCGAAATCACCAACGCGCAACTTGTCTGAATCAGCCACGGCGATTTGCGTCAGGCCACTCGCATTCTGGATTTGAATCAGTGCGATATCACTTTGGTCATCACCGCCAATTAATTTGGCATCAAACTCACGCCCATCATTTAACTGCACGCTGATTTTCTCGGCGTGGTTGATGACGTGATTATTGGTTAACACATAGCCTTTCTCTGCATTAATAATGACGCCAGAGCCCAGACCTTCAAATGGCTGAGCTTCCGATGGTGGCATGTCATCACCAAAGAACTTTTTAAACTCTTCTGGGACTTTCTGGCTCGGTGCTGCAGCTGTGCCTTCTACCTGCACGCTGACTACAGCGGGTAATACTTTTTCCAGCATTGGTGCAAGGCTTGGTATTGCTGCCTGGCCCGGAACTTGTGCTGGCAACGCCGCATTTACCTGCGATGCAATACCGAACGTTAGTCCGACACTTATCGCTAATGCACTCAACAACAGTGTTTGTTTCTTCATTGGTGGCTTGCTCTCGTAACCTGGAAAAAGGAAAACCCGACCGACCTGTCATCTATCAAGCTACAGGGGGTGACACTCCGATGTTATTGAAATATCAACCGGGTAACAATGTTGTTATAGAGTGATGAGATACTAGTAAATGATAGCTGTGCGTGAGAGAGATTGGGGTACGAAAACCGTACCCCAGGAAAAAAATACAGAATTGTGATTAATCGCGTTTTGCGCGTTCGGTACGCAGCAAACCGGATGCGCCATCGGAATAGTCACGCGGCATTTGCACCGGTGCCTGATCGTTGCTGGCTTCAGACTCAGCGAGGCGGTTACGGAATGGATTCGCTTCTGCTGACATTTCTGGCAACAAGCTGCTGGAGCTTTTTGCCATGTGTTGATAAAGCTGGCGGTAATCATCAGCCATGTTATCGAGCAATTCGGCACTACGTGCAAAATGGCTAACTAACTCTTCACGATACTCTTCAAGTTCTGCTTTGTTTTTCTCAATCTCGTACTGCATAGCTTGCTGCTGACGCAGCTTGCGGTTGCCGAAACGCATAGCAACTGCACCAACGATGATGCCAACAACTAACCCAATTAGCGCATATTCCCAGGTCATGAACTTCTCCCGTTGTATTGTGTTTCCGTAGGGTAATGTAGCCACTATAACCGTTAACCTAAGAGAAGTGGAATCCTGACGCAGCATCGCTTAGGGTAGAACGGCCTTTTTTTCGACAACCGTCCTTTTTTGAGCATTAAGTAAACGGCAATCCGATTTTTAAGGGAATACCATAATACCATGCAAAATCTCTCCCCTGCATCGCGCTACCAACAAGCCCTGACCGAGGGCAGCTATCAACCGGATGATGTGCAACGTGAGGCTGTCGCCAGACTGGACGCCATTTGGCAGGCATTAACCAGTCAAACGTCAGGTGCGGCAGCAAGCGGTAGTTTCTTTGGCAAACTCTTTGGTAAACGTAGTGCTTCGACAAATCAGGAGCCTGTCCGTGGACTCTATATGTGGGGTGGAGTGGGGCGAGGGAAAACCTGGTTAATGGACATGTTTTTTCAGAGTTTACCTGGCGAACGCAAGCTGCGGTTGCACTTTCATCGATTCATGCTGCGCGTACATGAAGAACTGGCTGAGTTACAGGGGCAAATAGATCCACTGGAAGTCATTGCAGACCGCTTCAAATCCCAGACGGACATTCTTTGTTTTGATGAGTTTTTCGTGTCGGATATCACCGATGCGATGTTGCTTGGCACGCTAATGCAAGCGCTGTTTGCTCGCGGTATTACGCTTGTGGCTACATCCAATATTCCGCCGGATGATCTGTATCGTAACGGTCTACAGAGGCCGAGATTTATCCCTGCGATTGACGCGATAAAGCGCAACTGTGAAATCATGAATGTTGATGCGGGTATCGATTACCGCTTGAGAACGCTGACCCAGGCCCATTTATGGCTTTCTCCACTTAACGACGAAACCGCAGGGCAAATGGAAAAACTCTACTCAGCTCTGGCCGGTGCGGTGCGGGAAGGGGAGCCAGTGCTGGAAATTAATCATCGTCCATTAGCCACTTTAGGTCTTGCCAATCAGACGCTTGCAGTTGATTTCAATACGTTGTGTGTCGATGCTCGCAGCCAGCATGACTACATCGCACTTTCGCGTCTATTCCATACCGTAATGTTGTTTAATGTACCGATAATGAATACGCGTAATGAAAATGAAGCGCGTCGCTTCATCGCACTGGTAGATGAGTTTTACGAACGTCACGTCAAGCTGGTGGTATCAGCGCAAGTTTCTCTATTCGAGATTTATCAGGGAGAAAGATTGCGCTTTGAGTTCCAGCGCTGCCTGTCGCGCTTGCAGGAAATGCAAAGTGAGGAATATTTGCGTTTGTCGCATATGCCTTAAACCGCAATTGAGGCCGGGGCTAACTACAAAGTGAGACAAAAACGACAAAAAGGTTCGACCTTTAGGGGCGACTTCCCTATAATCTTGCGACCCCACGTTACAACCAAAGTTTTTTTCCCAAAACTTGGTCGTGCTGGCATTGGCTATTCGAAGGGGTAGGTTTGCCGGACTTTGTCGTGTGAACCTTGAACTGATTTTAAACGTTTGGGTGAACACCTACGTGTAACTATATATTGGGTAAGCTTTTAATGAAAACTTTTACAGCTAAACCAGAAACCGTACAGCGCGACTGGTTCGTTGTTGACGCTGACGGTAAGACCTTAGGTCGTCTGGCTACTGAATTGGCTAGCCGTCTGCGCGGTAAGCACAAAGCGGAATACACTCCGCACGTTGATACTGGTGATTACATCATCGTTCTGAACGCAGAAAAAGTTGCTGTAACCGGCAACAAGCGTACTGACAAAGTGTATTACCGCCACACCGGCTACGTCGGTGGTATCAAACAAGCGACCTTTGAAGAGATGATTGCTCGCCATCCTGAGCGTGTGATTGAAATCGCGGTTAAAGGCATGCTGCCAAAGGGCCCGCTGGGCCGTGCTATGTTCCGTAAACTGAAAGTTTACGCGGGCACCGAGCACAACCACGCGGCACAGCAACCGCAAGTTCTGGACATTTAATCGGGATTATGGCAATGGCTGAAAATCAATACTACGGCACTGGTCGCCGCAAAAGTTCTGCAGCTCGCGTTTTTATCAAACCGGGCAGCGGTAAAATCATCATCAACCAACGTTCTCTGGAACAGTACTTCGGTCGTGAAACTGCCCGCATGGTAGTTCGTCAGCCGCTGGAATTGGTTGATATGGTTGAGAAATTCGATCTGTACATCACTGTTAAAGGTGGTGGTACTTCTGGTCAGGCTGGTGCGATCCGTCACGGTATCACCCGCGCTCTGATGGAGTACGACGAGTCCCTGCGTGGCGAACTGCGTAAAGCTGGTTTCGTTACTCGTGATGCTCGTGAAGTTGAACGTAAGAAAGTCGGTCTGCGTAAAGCACGTCGTCGTCCTCAGTTCTCCAAACGTTAATTGTCCTCTGCTTTTGCAGAATACAATTTGCGAAAAAACCCGGTCTTGTACCGGGTTTTTTTATGCCTGAAAATTATATTTAGTGCCGCTAACTTTTTGATAGCACTAGCTTTTCAGTCAAAATCCAGATCCGTCCCCCACAAAACCCGTAAAATCTGGTAAACTATCAACCAATTTTCTGCCCTCATGTCGGCATCAGTTTGTTTTCGCCTCGTTTTCTGGCAACTGGTGGTGTTCCGGCGTCGTTGGGTATCAAACGGTCAGGTTAGTTGCCGCTTGCGGCTATTAGCAGTAATTTTCTGATAAACTTGGAGGTTTTCATGGCTGTCGCTGCCAACAAACGTTCGGTGATGACGCTGTTTTCCGGTCCTACTGACATCTATAGCCACCAGGTGCGTATCGTACTGGCTGAAAAAGGTGTTAGCGTTGAAATTGAGCATGTGGAAACGGATAACCTGCCTCAGGATCTGATTGACCTCAACCCAAATCACAGCGTACCGACCCTGGTTGACCGCGAACTTACCCTGTGGGAATCCCGCATCATCATGGAATATCTTGATGAGCGTTTCCCGCACCCACCATTAATGCCGGTTTATCCGGTTGCACGTGGTGAAAGTCGCCTGTACATGCATCGTATCCAGAAAGACTGGTATTCACTGATGCACATCGTGATGAACGGTTCTGCTCAAGAAGCTGATGCTGCACGTAAGCAATTACGTGAAGAACTGCTGGCCATCGCACCTGTATTTACTCAGAAACCGTTCTTCCTGAGTGATGAATTCAGCCTGGTAGATTGCTACCTGGCACCGTTGCTGTGGCGTTTGCCGCAGATGGGTATTGAGTTGACAGGCGCGGGTTCTAAAGAGATGAAAGGTTATATGACTCGCGTGTTTGAGCGTGATTCATTCCTCGCTTCTTTGACCGAACCTGAGCGCGAAATGCGTCTTCAGACCCGGGGCTAATTGATGGAAATGTCGCAATTGTCACCACGTCGTCCTTATCTGCTTCGTGCTTTTTACGAGTGGCTACTGGATAACCAGCTCACACCGCACTTGGTTGTGGATGTGACATTGCCAGGCGTGCATGTGCCTATGGAATATGCACGTGACGGGCAAATTGTCCTCAATATCGCGCCGCGTGCGGTAGGAAACCTGGAGTTAGCCAACAGTGATGTGCGTTTTAATGCGCGTTTCGGTGGTGTGCCACGTCAGGTGTTTGTTCCTATGGCTGCGGTTCTGGCTATTTACGCGCGTGAAAATGGTGCTGGCACCATGTTCGAGCCGGAAGCCAGCTATGACGAAGATGGCGAAAGTCATAACGATAATGAGCAGCAACCATCGGATTCAGAAATGGTGATGCAGGTGATCGATGGCTCACGCCCCGATCATGATGAAGATGACGATGGTCCGGATGACGAACCCCCTCCACGTGGTGGCCGTCCGGCATTACGCGTAGTGAAGTAACTCGCGAAATCATGCCCGTCAAAGAGCAAATCGAAGCCAGTCATATGACTGGCTTTTTATTGTCTTAAACAAGCCGACAGACTGCATCTTTACGTAAGACATGATTTGCTGTGTTATGATTCGGCTATATTATTTGCGATGCTTCTTCCATAAACGGCCGATTCTGACGCTATGAGTACATTTGACGAGCAACCACCTGAGACGACTGAAACCATCGGACATACGATGCGACGTCGCCCGCTTGCACGTAAAAAACTCTCTGAAATGGTGGAAGAAGAGCTTGAGCAAATGATTCGCAGACGAGAGTTTGCTGAAGGTGAACAACTGCCTTCCGAACGCGAACTTATGGCCTTTTTCAATGTTGGTCGTCCTTCAGTTCGTGAAGCACTGGCGGCACTTAAAAGAAAAGGTCTGGTGCAAATTAGTAACGGAGAGCGCGCTCGCGTTTCTCGTCCTTCTGCAGATACCATCATTGGTGAGTTGTCTGGGGTAGCAAAAGATTTCCTTTCGCGCCCAGGCGGGATTGCGCACTTTGAACAACTGCGTATGTTCTTTGAATCTAGCCTGGTTCGCTATGCCGCTGAGTTTGCCACAGACGAGCAAATCGCTCGGCTTGGGAAAGCGCTGGAGATGAACAACCAGGCCCTGGATGATAACGATCTGTTTATTCGATCCGATATCGAATTCCACCGGGAATTAGCGGAGATCCCTGATAATCCGATCTTTATGGCAGTACATGTCGCATTGCTAGACTGGTTGATTGCGGCACGCCCAACGGTTTCTCAGGACGTTCTTCATGCTCACAACAATATTAGCTATCAACAGCACATTGAGATTTATAACGCGATTCAGGCTCGTGATCCTGATGCTGCTGACGCGGCATTAAAAGCTCATTTGAAAAGCGTATTCGCCTCCTACTATCCCACGCCGCGCAAACGCACTTCCAAAAAGTAACCAACTTTAATCTGAGATCCCTCGCACGAATTTTTAGTACGTCTCATTAGCCATCATAATTTCATATGACCAAGATCGCATCCTGAGCGCTTAGTGATGTGGTGTTTACTTTTTGATCTGGTATAACAGGTATAAAGGTATATCGTTATGTTAAGAAACCAGACAACAATAGAGGCGTATATGACACAGAATCTTCGCGGTGTGATGCCCGCACTGCTTACTCCATTCAATAAGCAACAACAGGTAGATACCGACAGCTTGCGCCGTCTGGTTCGTTTCAATATTGAGCAGGGTATTGATGGTATCTACGTAGGTGGTTCGACCGGAGAGGCCTTTCTACAAAGTGCACAGGAACGTGAGCAAGTGCTGGAAATCGTTGCTGAAGAAGCCAGAGGGAAAGTAACTCTGATTGCGCACGTAGGCAGTATCAGTACTCATGAGAGCCAGGTGCTGGCGAGTGCCGCACACCGCTACGGTTTTGATGCTGTCTCTGCCGTAACACCATTCTATTATCCGTTTAGTTTCAATGAACATTGCGATCACTACCGCGCAGTAATTGATGCATCTGACGGTTTGCCAATGGTGGTTTACAACATACCTGCATTAAGTGGCGTGAAACTCACTCTCGAGCAAATTGATACCTTAATCAATTTACCGGGTGTGGGAGCATTAAAACAGACTTCTGGCGATCTCTACCAAATGGAACAGATCCGTCGCGCTCATCCGGATCTTGTGCTCTACAACGGCTATGACGAGATCTTCGCATCTGGGCTGGTTGCAGGAGCCGATGGTGGGATTGGTAGTACTTACAACGTAATGGGGTGGCGCTACCAGGCAATTAAGCAAGCGGTTCAGAGCGGGGATATGCAACGTGCCAGCCTGCTTCAAAGTGAATGTAATAAAGTTATTGATGTACTGATTAAAGTGGGTGTTTTCCGTGGACTGAAAACTTTACTGCATTACATGGATGTTGTTGCTGTACCGCTGTGTCGCAAACCATTCTCGCCAGTGGAAGAGCATTATCTGCCAGAGCTTAAAGCACTCGCAGTCCAGCTTCAGGAAGAACGTGCAGCGTTCTGAATGACATAAATAAACCATGGTGCTGTAAACCATACCTAATCAGACCCAACAAAAGGACGGGTTTTAACGAACTCGTACCGGGAGTGCTTTATGAACAACACTGCCCAAAGGATCCCGTGGTATCGCCATTTGACTAAGCCGCAATGGAAAGCATTTTCAGCTGCCTGGATTGGCTACTTATTGGATGGTTTTGATTTTGTCTTGATAGCATTAGTACTAACTGAAATTCAAAGTGAATTTGGCCTTACCACTGTTCAGGCGGCGAGTTTGATCTCTGCGGCCTTTATCTCGCGCTGGTTTGGTGGCCTGGTTCTAGGTGCAATGGGCGATCGTTATGGTCGCAAGCTTGCGATGATAACCAGCATCGTGTTGTTTTCGTTCGGTACGCTGGCGTGTGGCTTTGCTCCGGGTTTTACGACGATGTTTCTTGCTCGTCTGCTGATTGGCATGGGGATGGCTGGCGAATATGGGTCTAGTGCCACCTATGTCATCGAAAGCTGGCCGAAACATATGCGTAATAAGGCGAGTGGCTTTCTTATCTCAGGCTTCTCTGTAGGAGCAGTGATTGCAGCTCAAGTATATAGCGTTGTGGTACCGGCATGGGGCTGGCGTGCGCTGTTCTTCATCGGCATTTTGCCTATTATCTTTGCGCTCTGGCTGCGTAAAAATATTCCGGAAGCAGAAGACTGGAAAGAGAAGTTTGCTGATACAAAACCAACCAAAACCATGGTGGATATTTTGTACCGTGGCGAGCATCGGTTTATTAATATTGGCCTGACAGTTGTCGTCGCAACGGCGCTTTACTTCTGCTTTGCCGGTAACCTTGGCAACGCGGTACTTATTGCTGTACTGGGTTTGATATGTGCTGCAGTGTTCATCAGTTTCATGGTTCAGAGCAGCGGTAAGCGCTGGCCAACAGGTGTCACACTGATGGTCGTGGTGTTCTTTGCCTTCCTTTATTCATGGCCTATTCAGGCATTGTTACCAACATATCTTAAAACTGAGCTGGCCTACGACCCAAAAACCGTTGCACATATTCTGTTCTTTAGCGGTTTTGGTGCTGCAGTTGGTTGTTGCGTAGGTGGTTTCCTCGGTGATTGGTTAGGAACACGCAAAGCTTATGTCTGCAGCCTCCTGGCGTCGCAATTATTGATTATTCCGGTATTTGCCATCGGTGGCGGTAACATTTGGGTGCTGGGTCTGCTGTTGTTCTTACAGCAGATGTTGGGGCAAGGGATCGCGGGGATTTTACCAAAACTGATTGGTGGTTATTTCGATACCGAACAGCGTGCCGCGGGTCTGGGCTTTACCTATAACGTTGGTGCGCTGGGTGGTGCACTGGCTCCGATAATTGGCGCCACTATCGCTCAGCGTCTCGATTTAGGCACTGCACTGGCGTCGCTCTCATTCAGCCTGACCTTTGTAGTCATTCTGTTGATTGGCCTGGATATGCCATCACGGATCCAGCGCTGGATTCACCCTGAAGCAGTACGGACTCACGATGCCATAGATGGGAAACCGTTTAGTGGGGCTGGTGTTGTTAAAGAAGGGGCGGTTAAGGGGCCGATGATGCACAAAGCAGTGAAATAAAGCAGTCTGATAAAACATAAAAAGCCCGGTGATTTTCATATCACCGGGCTTTTCGTATTGATAAGTCAGGTAAGCGGATAGCTACCTGACAGACAAATTACACTTCGAGGAAGTTCAGGATCCCGTCAGCCGCTTTACGGCCTTCAGCAATCGCTGTAACCACCAGGTCGGAACCACGAACGGCGTCACCGCCAGCAAAGATTTTCGGGTTGCTGGTCTGGAATGGATTATCGCTACCTTCCGGTGCCAGAATACGGCCCTGGCTGTCCAGCTCAACGCTGTGTTTTTCCAGCCACTGCATGGCATGTGGGCGGAAACCAAACGCCATAATCACCGCATCGGCAGGCACTACGTGCTCGGAACCCGCAACGATTTCCGGGCGACGGCGGCCATTTGCATCCGGCGCACCCAGTTCAGTACGAGCCACTTTCACACCCGATACGCGACCGTTGCCATTCACTTCGACACCCAGTGGCTGCACGTTGAACTGGAACTCGACTCCTTCTTCACGCGCATTTTTCACTTCGCGTTTAGAACCCGGCATGTTCTCTTCATCACGGCGGTAAGCACAGATGACGTGCGTTGCACCCTGGCGAATAGAACTACGTACGCAGTCCATCGCGGTATCACCACCGCCAAGTACCACAACGCGTTTGCCTTCCATATTCACATACGGCTCTTCTGGTGAGTCGCCGAAGCCCATGATCTTTTTGGTATTAGCGATGAGGAACGGCAGTGCGTCGAATACGCCTGTCGCATCTTCATTCTCTAAACCACCGCGCATTGACTGATAAGTGCCAACACCCAGGAACACGGAATCATACTCTTTCAGCAGCTCGTCGATCTGAACGTCACGGCCTACTTCAGTGTTCAGTTTGAATTCGATGCCCATGCCACTGAAGATCTCGCGACGTTTGGTCATCACTTCTTTTTCCAGCTTGAACGCTGGAATACCGAAGGTCAGCAGGCCACCAATTTCTGGGTGACGGTCGTAAACCACAGCTTTCACACCGTTACGTGCCAGCACATCAGCACATGCCAGCCCAGCAGGGCCAGCACCGATGATGGCAACACGTTTGCCGGTTTGCTTAACGCCCGTCAGGTCTGGTTTCCAGCCCATCTCGAGCGCTTTATCGTTGATATAGCGCTCGATATTACCAATGGTAACGGCACCAAACTCGTCGTTCAGCGTACAAGAGCCTTCGCAAAGACGGTCTTGTGGGCAAACACGGCCACACACTTCCGGCAGGCTGTTTGTCTGGTGAGACAGTTCAGCCGCTTCAATAATGCGCCCTTCGTTGGCAAGCTTCAGCCAGTTTGGAATGTAGTTATGAACTGGGCATTTCCATTCACAGTACGGGTTGCCGCAAGACAAGCAGCGGTCTGCCTGTGCTTTGGCCTGGCCTTCTGAGAACGGCTCGTAAATTTCCACAAATTCAATTTTACGGATCTTGAGCGGTTTCTTTGGCGGATCAACGCGCTGTAAGTCGATAAATTGATAAACGTTTTGACTCATCGTGACCTCTTACTGCGCCTGCACCCGCAGCTCAGCTGCGGAACGACTGCGGTGACCCAACAATGCTTTAACATCACTGGACTTCGGTTTAACCAACGTGAATTTTGAGGCAAATTCCGGCCAGTTAGCCAGTATTTCTTCGCCGCGCTGGGAACCCGTCAGTTGCACATGCTCGGTAATCATCCCGCGCAGGTGTTCTTCGTGAATAGCCAGCTCATCAACGTTGAGCAGTTCAACCAACTCAGGGTTAACGCGTTTACGGAAATCACCATCTTCATCAAGCACGTAAGCGAAACCACCGGTCATACCTGCACCAAAGTTCACGCCCGTCTTGCCGATGACACAGACAATACCGCCAGTCATGTATTCACAACCGTTATCGCCAATGCCTTCTACAACGGTAATCGCACCGGAGTTACGCACAGCGAAACGCTCACCCGCACGGCCTGCAGCATAAAGTTTGCCGCCTGTTGCACCGTACAAGCAGGTGTTGCCTATGATGGTTGCTTCGTGGCTGCGGAAGAATGAACCGACCGGAGGACGCAGTGAGATCAAACCGCCAGCCATACCTTTACCGACATAGTCGTTGGCATCGCCAGTCAGGTGTAACTCAACGCCACCGGCGTTCCATACACCAAAGCTTTGCCCGGCAGTACCGCTGAAATGCGCTTTAATCGGATCCGCTGCAAGCCCCTGGTCGCCATTGTGCTGTGCAATATAACCAGACAATGTGGCACCGACTGAACGGTCAGTGTTGCGGATATCAAACCAGAACGTTTTGCTCTGCTTGTCATCCACATACTGCTTCGCCTGAGCGAGCAGTTGAGCGTTCAGGTCACCTTTATCAAATGGTGGGTTCGTTTCGGTCCAGTAGACTGCTTTGCCCGGCATAGGCTCAGCTGTTTTCAGCAGATTCGACAGATCCAGGTTTTGTTGTTTGGCAGTGAAACCGTCCAGCTCTTTGAGCAAGTCAGTACGACCAATCAAGTCAACCAGGCGCTTCACGCCTAACTGCGCCATCAACTCACGCGTTTCACGGGCAATGAATTCAAAGTAGTTTGTCACTTTGAATGGCAGGCCGTGATAGTGGTTTTTACGCAGTTTTTCATCCTGAGTTGCAACACCGGTTGCGCAGTTGTTCAGGTGGCAAATACGCAGGTATTTACAACCCAATGCAACCATTGGACCAGTACCGAAACCAAAGCTTTCTGCGCCAAGAATCGCGGCTTTGATAATGTCTAAGCCAGTTTTCAGGCCGCCATCAACTTGCAGGCGAATCTTATGACGCAGGCCGTTCGCAACCAGTGCCTGTTGTGTTTCCACCAGACCCAGTTCCCATGGGCAGCCAGCATATTTCACTGATGACAGTGGGCTTGCACCTGTACCACCGTCGTAACCGGCGATAGTAATCAGGTCGGCATAAGCTTTTGCCACACCCGTTGCGATGGTGCCAACGCCTGGTTCGGAAACCAGTTTGACGGAGATCATCGCTTTAGGGTTGACCTGTTTCAGGTCGAAAATCAGCTGCGCCAGGTCTTCGATAGAGTAAATATCGTGGTGCGGCGGAGGTGAAATCAGCGTAACGCCAGGCACGGAATAACGCAGCTTGGCGATATACGGTGTAACTTTATCACCCGGTAACTGACCGCCTTCACCCGGTTTTGCACCCTGCGCGACTTTAATCTGGATAACATCGGCGTTCACCAGGTAAGCCGGGGTCACACCGAAGCGACCAGAAGCCACCTGTTTGATACGCGACACTTTATTGGTGCCGTAACGCGCAGGGTCTTCACCACCTTCACCGGAGTTGGAGTTGCCGCCGATGCTGTTCATCGCTTCTGCCAGCGATTCGTGTGCTTCCGGGCTTAACGCACCGATAGACATCGCCGCGGTATCAAAGCGTTTGTACAGTTCAGTTGCTGGCTCAACGTCTTCAATACGAACGGTTTCGCCTTGCGGGTCGAGTGCGAGCATATCGCGCAGCGTTGCCACCGGACGCTCGTTCACCAGCTTCGCGTATTCTTGATAATCTTTGTACTCGCCGCTGTTTACGGCTTTTTGCAGCGTCTGAACCACGTCAGGGTTGTAAGCGTGATATTCGCCACCGTGGACGTATTTGAGTTGACCACCCTGATCCAAAGGTTTACGAGCTAACCACGCGCGCTTGGACAGGTTCAGCAAATCTTGCTGGAAGTCATTAAAGCCTGCGCCACCGATACGGCTGACAACGCCCTGGAAGCACAGCTCAGAAACTTCTTTATGCAGGCCGACCGCTTCAAACAGTTTCGAGCAACGATAAGAGGCGATAGTCGAGATGCCCATTTTGGACATGATCTTGTACAGCCCTTTGTTGATGCCGTTGCGGTAGTTCTGCATCACTTCACGGTACGGTTTTTCGATAGCCGTGCTGTCGACTAACTTCGCCAGTGTTTCGTAGGCGAGGTATGGATAGATCGCCGTTGCGCCAAAACCGAGCAGAACAGCGAAGTGGTGCGGGTCACGCGCACTTGCCGTTTCGACGATAATGTTCGCATCGCAACGCAGATTTTTCTCGACCAGGCGAGTCTGTATCGCGCCAACCGCCATCGGAGCCGGAACTGGCAGGCGATCTTTCGCGATGTTACGGTCAGACAGCACCAGCAAAACGGTGCCGTTGCGAACCATGCGTTCAGCTTCGTCGCACAGTGCATTGACGGTTTCGTGTAGCGACTGGGTGGAAGCGTCGTAAGTGATGTCCAGCGTGTCAGCGCGGTAATGCTCTTCTTCAAGCGTTGTCAGCTGTTGGAAATCAGACCACAACAGAATTGGCGATTTGAAGCTCAGGCGGTGTGCCTGGCCTTCTGCTTCACAGAAGACGTTCATTTCACGGCCAATGCTGGTTGCCAGTGACATAACGTGCGCTTCACGCAGCGGGTCGATTGGCGGGTTAGTTACCTGCGCAAACTGCTGACGGAAGTAGTCATAAATGATGCGTGGCTGGCTAGAAAGTACGGCAAACGGGGTATCATCACCCATTGAACCCACAGCTTCCTGGCCATTCTCACCCAGCACACGAATCACCGAATCCAGCTCTTCTACGCTGTAGTTAAACTGTTTCTGGAAGCTTGCGAGGGTATCGTCATCCATTTCACGGGAGCCAACTTCTTCGTCTGGTAAATCTTCAAACGGCACCAGGCGACGGACGTTGTTTTCCATCCACTCTTTATACGGGTGGCGACTCTTCAAATCGGCATCGGTTTCAGCTGAATGCAGAATTCGGCCAATACGCGTATCGATAACCATCAACTCGCCAGGACCGACACGGCCTTTCTCGAGGACTTCGTCAGGCTGGTAATCCCAGATCCCAACTTCAGAAGCACAAGTGATCAGCTTATCTTTAGTGATGACGTAGCGTGCTGGACGCAGACCGTTACGGTCCAGGTTACAAGCCGCATAGCGACCATCGGACATAACGATACCGGCCGGGCCATCCCATGGCTCCATATGCATGGAGTTAAAGTCGAAGAAGGCGCGCAACTCTGGGTCCATGTTCGGGTTGTTCTGCCAGGCTGGTGGAACCAGTAAACGCATGGCGCGAACGATGTCCATACCGCCAGCTAATAGCAGCTCGAGCATGTTATCCATGGAGCTTGAGTCGGAACCGGTTTCATTCACGAATGGTGCTGCGTCATGCAAGTCCGGAATCAATGGAGTCTGGAACTTGTAGGTACGGGCGCGTGCCCACTGGCGGTTACCGGTGATGGTGTTGATTTCACCGTTGTGCGCCAGGTAGCGGAACGGCTGAGCCAGCGGCCAGCGTGGCACTGTGTTGGTGGAGAAACGTTGGTGGAACAGGCAAATAGCTGATTCCAGACGTAAGTCCGCCAGGTCCAGGTAAAAGCGCGGCAAGTCTGCCGGCATACACAGACCTTTATAGATGTTAACCAGGTTGGAGAGACTACAAACGTAGAATTCTTTATCCTGGATGCGTTTCTCAATGCGGCGACGGGCGATAAACAGGCGACGTTCCATATCACGTGGGCGCCAGCCAGCCGGAGCATTAACAAAAATTTGTTCGATGCGAGGTTTTGAGGAGAGGGCGATTTCACCGAGTACGTCTTCATTGGTTGGCACTTCGCGCCAGCCGACAATCGACAAGGTCTCGTTTTGCAACTCTTCTTCAACGATGCGGCGGCTTGCACTTGCCAGCGCGTCGTCTTTGTTTAAGAAAATCATGCCTACCGCATAATTTTTTGCCAAACGCCAACCACGTTCTTCCGCAACGATTCGGAAGAAACGGTCAGGTTTTTGCAACAGCAGGCCACAACCATCACCGGTTTTACCATCGGCGAGGATTGCTCCACGGTGCTGCATTCGGGCCAGTGCGTGAATAGCAGTACGCACTACCTTGTGGCTAGGTTCGCCTTCTATGTGGGCGATCAGGCCGAAACCACAGTTATCCTTCTCAAGGGATTTATCGTACAACATATCAGTGAACCTCCCCAGGCTCTACGTGATTCCCGATACCGTTTGCGTCCAGACGCAGCAAGGGCATGGCGACGGGGTTTGCGAATCTACGCTTACCGCGTGTGTCGCCCTCTTGATGTCTAACGCATCCGGTTTCACAAGTGTTGAGGACTTGCTTTAGAGGGAATCTAAATTACTGCATAAATATGATGGGCACAGTACCCATCCAGAAAGCTTCCAGCGGATTTCCAAGTTATCGGGAAAGCGCACACAGGTCAAATGGCATTCTTATTTATACGATTATGTGCTAAATGGTATTTAACATCATGAATGTAAACATTTTATTATCATTTTTATCGTATTTAAGCGGCAGGGGAATCGCTTGGGTATTGTGATCTCTCTCACTATCTGGCGGGCTGCAAAATTCCAGACCGTGCTGGCAATATCTAAGTTGGCAGGATCTTGTGCTATCAATGCGGGTTGGCGTGTTGTATGACACTGTTTTTCACAAGGTCACATATTCTTTAAAAATAGGGAGTCAACATAAGGAAAAGTAATCATCTTTTGCGTGCGTAAACTTGCACTAATTTTGCATTGTTATGCAATGGATAAAGCTGCGCCAAAGCGATTGATCCAGGTCATCGCTAAATTGGGCAGATAATGGCAGGCTACGTCCCTTTTACAGGGCGGCCCATCAGATTATGCAGTTACAAAAATTAGTCAATATGTTTGGTGGCGATCTTCAGCGTCGTTATGGCCATAAGGTCCATAAACTCGTGCTGCATGGCGGTTTCAGTTGCCCAAACCGCGACGGCACCATTGGGCGTGGGGGGTGTACTTTTTGCAATGTTGCCTCTTTTGCCGATGAAACCCAACAAAACCACTCTATCGCCGACCAACTGGAGCGCCAATCACAGTTAGTGAATCGTGCTCAACATTATCTGGCCTATTTCCAGGCGTACACCAGCACATGGGCTGAAGTTCAGGTTCTACGTTCGATGTACCAACAAGCGGTCAGCAAGGCCAGTATCGTTGGTTTATGCGTGGGGACTCGTCCTGACTGCGTACCGGATAGTGTGCTGGATCTGTTAAGTGAGTATCACGATAAAGGCTACGAAGTTTGGCTGGAGTTAGGTTTACAGACGGCTCATGACAAAACATTGCATCGTATTAATCGTGGGCATGATTTTGCCTGTTACCAGGAAACCACACGCCGAGCACGAGCACGTGGGTTGAAAGTTTGCAGTCATCTTATTGTCGGCTTGCCGGGTGAAACGAAATCACACTCCATGGAGACGCTGGAAAAAGTCGTTGAGACAGGCGTGGACGGTATCAAACTCCACCCATTGCATATCGTCAACGGCAGCACGATGGCCAAAAGCTGGCAGGCAGGACGCTTGCAGGCGATTGAATTAGAAGAGTATGCGACAACGGCCGGTGAAATGATTCGCCATACCCCGCTTGATGTCGTGTTCCACCGAATTTCGGCTAACGCTCGGCAACCAACCCTGTTGGCACCACTGTGGTGTGAGAATCGTTGGGCCGGGATGGGCGCTATCGATAAGTATCTGACTGAGCATGGCACACAAGGTTCGGCGATAGGTACACCATGGAGCCCGGCAATTCTGTTGTAATCCCTAAGCGTGCGGTATATTTAGCTGATTGATGACGAGGGAAACGTTCCATGAAGCAAATCCGGTTACTGGCGCAATATTACGTTGATTTGATGGTGAAGCTCGGATTAGTGCGCTTCTCTTTGTTACTGGCCTCAGCCCTGGTGGTGTTGGCTATCGTGGTACAAATGGCCGTGACGATGTTATTACGCGGCCAGGTTGAAAGTATTGATGTCGTCCGTTCTATCTTCTTTGGCCTGCTAATTACTCCCTGGGCCGTCTATTTCCTTTCTGTGGTGGTTGAGCAACTTGAAGAGTCGCGCCAGCGGCTTTCTAAGCTTGTGCAAAAACTCGAGGAGATGCGCGAACGAGATCTAAAACTCAATGTGCAGCTCAAAGACAATATTGCCCAACTGAACCAGGAAATCGCCGACCGCGTTAAAGCGGAAGATGAACGCCAGACGATGCTGGAGCAACTTAAAGTTGAGATGCAGGAACGTGAAGAGACGCAACTACAGCTTGAGCAGCAATCGTCGTTTTTACGCTCATTTCTCGACGCATCTCCTGACCTTGTTTTTTATCGTAATGAAGACAAAGAGTTTTCCGGTTGTAACCGTGCGATGGAACTGTTGACGGGCAAAAGCGAAAAACAGCTGATTAGCCTGAAACCGGAAGATGTTTATTCGCCAGAAGCGGCGCAGAAGGTTATCGAAACCGACGAGAAAGTATTCCGTCATAATGTTTCCCTCACCTACGAACAATGGCTGGATTACCCTGATGGGCGTAAAGCCTGTTTTGAAATCCGTAAAGTTCCCTACTACGACCGTGTCGGCAAACGCCATGGCTTGATGGGCTTTGGTCGCGATATTACTGAGCGTAAGCGTTATCAGGATGCGCTTGAGCGCGCCAGCCGTGACAAAACTACCTTCATTTCTACGATCAGCCACGAACTACGTACACCGTTGAACGGTATAGTCGGTTTAAGCCGTATCTTGCTTGATACCGAGCTCAATCCTGAACAAACGAACTACCTTAAAACCATCCACGTATCCGCGATTACGCTTGGTAATATTTTCAACGATATCATTGATATGGATAAGCTTGAGCGCCGTAAGGTTCAGCTTGATAACCAACCGATTGATTTCACCAGCTTCCTTGCTGATCTTGAAAACCTCTCCGGCTTGCAGGCGCAGCAAAAGGGGCTGACGCTCGAAATGAACCCAACCTTGCCGTTGCCGCATAAAGTGGTGACGGACGGTACGCGTTTGCGCCAGATTCTCTGGAACCTGATTAGCAATGCGGTGAAGTTTACGCCGAAAGGCGGACTGGTAGCGGTTCGTGTGCGTTATGAAGAAGAAAATACGCTGCGCTTTGAAGTGCAGGATTCCGGCATTGGTATTCCTCAGGATGAGCAGGACAAGATCTTCGCCATGTATTATCAGGTGAAAGATAGCCATGGTGGTAAACCAGCAACCGGTACGGGGATTGGTCTTGCGGTATCGCGCCGTCTGGCTAAGAGCATGGGTGGCGATATTACCGTTAGCAGTAAGCCGGGTGAAGGCTCTCTGTTTACCCTGACTATTCAGGCACCGCGTGTGGCGGATGAAGTTGAAGATACCCTCGAAGACGACGAAATGCCGCTGCCAGCGTTGCACGTGTTGCTGGTGGAAGACATTGAGCTCAACGTGATTGTTGCACGCTCGGTGCTTGAGAAGCTCGGTAATAGCGTAGATGTCGCAATGACGGGCAAAGAGGCGTTAGAAAAATTCACCCCAGGAGAATATGACCTGGTGCTGTTGGATATTCAGTTGCCTGATATGACGGGGCTGGATATTTCCCGTCAGCTGACAACTCGTTACCCCCGCGAAGATTTACCGCCGCTGGTGGCCTTGACGGCTAACGTATTGAAAGATAAAAAAGAGTATCTGGATGCTGGCATGGATGACGTGCTGAGCAAACCACTCGCAGTTCCGGCGTTGATGGCGATGATCCAAAAATTCTGGGACAACCAAAAGTCAGAGTCTGAAAAGGAGTCTCCAATGTCTCAAGTTAATAGTGAAAAGCAACAAGCCTTGCTCGATATTCCGATGCTTGAGCAGTACATGGACTTAGTAGGACCAAAACTGATTACTGATGGACTGGCGATGTTCGAAAAAATGATGCCGGGTTACCTGAGTGTGCTGGATTCCAATATGACCGCTCGCGACCAGAAAGGTGTGGTGGAAGAAGGCCATAAAATTAAAGGTGCTGCGGGCTCTATTGGGCTACGTCATTTGCAGCAAGTTGCTCAGCAAATTCAGTCGCCGGACTTACCAGCCTGGTCAGAAAATGTGGGTGAGTGGATTGAAGAATTGAAGCAGGAATGGCAACACGATGTTGATGTTCTGAAAGCCTGGGTTGCGAACGCCCCCAAAAAATGACCCCGGATAAACCGGGGTGCGCGAATTCTGCGCCAACACCAGGGAAAAGCCCGGTTGCGCCGTAAGTTATAAGTTTTTATCCAGTCGGCGCAGCCGATAATCTCGTATGCTGCTCAGGCATTAAGATAGCAAATCTTAAATGATTTGTTACGTGAATCAGTAAAATGTGTGAAGCATAGCGATCAAATCATAATAACTGATGATAATTATCGCATGATCAATAGGAATGGCGAATGAAGAAGATTGGTGTGGTGCTTAGTGGCAGTGGGGTTTACGACGGTAGCGAGATTCAAGAAGCTGTTATAACTCTATTGGCAATCGCTCGCTCTGGCGCTGAAGCTGTTTGTTTTGCACCTGATAAACCTCAAGCAGATGTTATTAATCACCTGACTAATAATAAGTCTAATGAGCATCGTAATGTACTGGTTGAAGCTGCTCGAATTACCCGTGGGGCTATTACCCCTCTGGAGCAGGCCGATGCCAACGAACTGGATGCGTTGATTGTTCCGGGTGGCTTTGGTGCGGCAAAAAATCTGTGCGATTTTGCCTGTAAAGGTAGTGAGTGCCAGATTGATGGCGATTTACGCCGCCTTGCCAGGGATTGTCACGCGCAGGGTAAGCCTCTTGGTTTTATCTGTATTGCTCCTGTGATGTTGCCAAAGATTCTTGATGTACCAGTGCGTTTGACCATTGGCACGGATATCGACACCGCAGAAATCGTTGAAGAGATGGGGGCAGAACATGTCCCTTGCCCGGTGGATGATATCGTGGTTGATGAAGAGCAAAAAGTAGTGACTACGCCAGCTTATATGTTGGCAACACGTATTGATGAAGCCGCATTGGGCATCGAGAAATTGGTCGCTCGCGTTGTGGATATGACTGCATGAAGAAAGGGCGAATTGCGCTCTTGAGTACCCTGAAGCGCTGGTTGTTGCGCGGTGTACTGGCTTTCGCTGGAGTCTGGCTGGCGGGGATTATTCTGTTTAGCTTTTTGCCTGTGCCGTTTTCAGCCGTAATGGTAGAGCGGCAGCTCAGCGCCTGGTTTAGCGGTGATTTTGGTTACGTCGCTCACTCGGATTGGGTGAGCATGGATGAGATCTCACCATTGATGGGGCTTGCAGTTATTGCGGCAGAAGACCAGAAATTTCCCGACCACTGGGGGTTTGACGTTAATGCTATCGAAAAGGCCATTGCCCATAATGAACGTAATGAAAATCGCGTTCGCGGCGCATCGACACTTTCTCAGCAAACTGCCAAGAACTTGTTTTTATGGGATGGACGTAGCTATGTCCGTAAAGGTCTTGAGGCTGGGTTAACGCTGGGAATGGAAGCCGTCTGGACTAAACGCCGCATTCTCACGGTTTATCTAAATATCGCGGAATTTGGCGAGGGGATTTTTGGTGTCGAAGCCGCTTCACAGCGCTATTTCCACAAACCAGCAAGCCGTCTGACGGCATCAGAAGCGGCATTACTGGCTGCTGTATTGCCCAATCCGATTCGCTTTAAAGCGAATGCACCTTCTGGCTATGTACGCCAGCGGCAGCAATGGATATTGCGCCAGATGCGCCAGTTGGGTGGCGAGTCATTCATGGCGCACAATGAGCTGAAGTAAATTAGTCTTCGTCAAAACCTGAATTAAACAGGGCGATAACCGCATTCAAGGCTTGCTCTTCTTCAGGCCCGGTAACTTCAATTTCTATGTGTCCACCTTTAGCGGAATCCAGCATCAGCAATGCAATCACGCTGTTGGCTTCCGCCTCCGTGCCTGCCTCGTTACGCAGCATCACCTCGGCATCAAAGCTTTGCACCAGTTCGAACAGCTTCATTGCTGGGCGCGCGTGCATGCCCAGTTTGTTGGTGATCTCAACGGTCTGTTTTACGGTCATGTTTTGCGTTTTTCCAGCGTACGGTGACGGGATTGCACATTTTTGCCGCGCGAACGGAAATAGTCTGCCAGTTGCTCAGCAATATAAACTGAACGGTGTTTACCGCCTGTACAACCAATTGCTACAGTCAAATAGCTGCGGTTGTTGGTCTCCAGCATTGGTAACCACTGCTCAAGATAGCTGCGTGTCTGGTAGATAAAATTGTGCACTTCAGTGTGACGGTCAAGGAACGCAGCGACGGGTCTGTCGAGACCGGTCATCGGACGGAGCTTAGGATCCCAGTGCGGGTTTGGCAGGAAGCGCACGTCGAACACGTAGTCAGCATCGATTGGAATACCGTGTTTAAAGCCGAAGGACTCGAATACCATAGTCAATTCGCGCTCACGCTTGCCGAGCAGACGTGTACGCAACATTTCCGCAAGTTCGTGCACTGACATTTCAGAGGTATCAATAATCAGATCAGCTCTGGATTTCAGTGGTTCCAGCAGGTCACTTTCTTCATCAATAGCACTTTCTAATGAAAGATTTTTGCTGGAAAGTGGATGCAATCGACGCGTGTCGCTGTAACGACGGATCAGCGTATTGCGATCGGCGTCGAGGAATAACAATTGTGGCGAGAATGAGTCAGGCAGATTACTCATCGCCTGTTCAAAAATTTCCGGGTTTTCCGGCATGTTACGCACGTCGATGCTCACTGCCGCAGAAATTTTTCGCTCCGCGAGAGTTTTGGCAAGATCAGGTAACAGCACCACTGGTAGATTATCTACACAGTAGAATCCCATATCTTCTAGTGCACGCAAGGCTACAGACTTCCCTGAACCAGAGCGGCCGCTGACGATCATCAGCACCATTTTTTCACTCCCCCAACTTCTCTTGCTGTGATTTCAACACAACCACAGCCAGATTATTCACTTTCACTACCATTTTCTGTTTCGGTAATGATCTGATAAAGCTCTTCATCGCTTTGCGCAGAACGCAGGCGTCGACAAATTGTTTTGTCTGCCAGACGCTTTGCCACCAGAGATAAAGTGTGCAAATGCGTTTTTGTTTGATCCGCAGGTACAAGCAGCGCAAACATGAGGTCTACAGGCTGGTTATCAATCGCATCAAATGCGATCGGGGTCTCCAGTTTAATAAACACCCCAACGGCGCGGGTGGTATCTTCTTCCAGCTTCCCATGAGGTATAGCGATACCGTTACCGATACCGGTGCTCCCCATACGTTCGCGCGTCAGCACGGCTTCAAAAACCACTTGTGGTGGCAGGCCGAGTTGCTTTGCTGCCAGCTCACTGATGATTTCCAGTGCACGTTTTTTACTCTGGCAATGTACGTTGGTACGAGTACATTCCTTGTTCAGGACATTACTAAGTTGTAGAGCAGAATCGTTGTTCATCATAAGTTCACCTAAGCACCCTGTTATGCTAACGGCCCGTTAAGTAACGAGCCGTCTATGCTGGAACAGTTGCCCGGATTATCAGTGTTGTTTTAGTTTATCTTTATGTTTGGTTAACTGGCGCGCCAGTTTATCAATTAAGCCATCAATTGCCGCATACATATCCTGGCCATCAGAGCTTGCATGGATTTCACCACCATTCACATGAAGCGTTGCATCGGCAATATGCGTGACTTTTTCCACTTTTAACACAATGTAGACTTGGTTAATTCTATCGAAGTACTGCTCCAGTTTGGCAAACTTCGTACTCACAAAATCGCGCAGTGCGTCAGTGATTTCGACGTTATGTCCTGTAATGTTGAGCTGCATAGTGTCTTCCTTATCGGTTAAGTCATACCAGC
The DNA here is from genome assembly GCF_021282405.1 of Buttiauxella cochleicola. Lineage (NCBI taxonomy): Bacteria > Pseudomonadati > Pseudomonadota > Gammaproteobacteria > Enterobacterales > Enterobacteriaceae > Buttiauxella > Buttiauxella cochleicola. The sequence goes on along the minus strand of NZ_JAJSOU010000019.1, from coordinate 11,124 downwards.
TGTTTACGCTGATTTGACGGTGGTATGGATAAAGACTCTCGGTACTTCGCAACAGTGCGGCGTGCCACCATGATCCCCTGATCGGATAGCATAGTCGTTAACTTGCTATCACTCAGAGGTTTCGCTGGGTTTTCCGCAGCAATTAATTTCTTCACCAGTGCCCGAATCGCCGTAGAGGAGGCTTCGCCTCCGCCTTCGGTATTCACATGGCTGGAGAAGAAATACTTCAATTCAAAAATGCCGCGTGGACTGTGCAAATATTTTTGCGTGGTCACACGGGAAATAGTCGATTCATGCATCTCGACTACCTGGGCGATATCAGCAAGAACCATCGGTTTCATGTGCTCTTCGCCGTGCTCAAAAAAACCTTGTTGCTGCTCAACGATACAGCGACTGACGCGCAGCAGCGTATCGTTGCGACTTTCAAGACTTTTAATCAACCACTTCGCTTCTTGCAGGTTACTGCGAATAAATTGCGAGTCGCTGTCATTGCGGGCATTGGTACCCATCGCAGCGTACTGCTGATTGATTTTAAGGCGTGGAATGCTGTCGGCGTTTAATTCTACCGTCCAGCGCCCCTGAATCTTTTTGACCAGAATATCGGGAATGACATATTCGGGTTCACTGGTTTGAATCGATTGGCCTGGGCGTGGATCAAGAGACTGAATCAGGCACATTGCCTCTTTCAGAACTTCTTCTTTCAGGCGAGTGACGCGCATCAGGCTACGGAAATCATGATTGGCGAGCAGATCCAGATGATCGCTGACAATCAGTCGTGCCTCGGTCAGCCACGGTGTTTCACGGGCAAATTGAGAAAGCTGGATGAGTAAGCAATCGCGTAGATCGCGTGCGGCAACTCCAACAGGATCAAAACGCTGGACGCGTTTAAGTACCGCCTCCACTTCGTCGATGGTGATTTCTTCATCGCCCATGCTTTCCAGAATTTCTTCCAGCGAAACCGTGAGATAGCCCATTTCGTCAACGGCATCAACAATAGATGTCGCAATGGCAGTGTCGGTATCAGAGAACGGGGTTAAATCGACCTGCCACATCAGGTAATCCTGGAGTGACTGAGTCGTTTCCCCCTGATAAATCGGCAACTCATCGTCACTATAATCTGAACCGGCGCCCGATGGGGAACCGGCGGTATAGATTTCGTCCCAGCTGGTATCTAACGGCAATTCGTCAGGCATCTCTTTTTGTTCAAGCGCCTCACGAGTGTCTAAAGCTTCATTTTCACGAACTTCCTGAGTTTCAATTTCTTCATGCAGATCGGTTTGCTCAAGCAGTGGGTTACTTTCCAGGGCTTGTTGGAGTTCTTGCTGCAGCTCTAACGTTGACAGCTGCAACAGGCGAATTGCCTGCTGTAACTGTGGAGTCATAGCAAGTTGTTGGCTAAGCCGTAATTGCAAACCTTGCTTCATATTCAGAGCGAGCTTCCTCAGGTATATACCCGGCATACTTCAAGTTGCAGGAACGTGGGCAACTCGAATTACCCAGAGTATTAATAATTATACTTCCTACCCTATCAGAGTCTGAACTCTTCGCCCAGATAGACGCGCTTAACATGCTCATCTTCCAGGATTTCCGCAGGCGTGCCATGGGCAATTAACTGGCCCTGGCTTACGATATAGGCTCGTTCACACACGGCCAACGTTTCGCGTACGTTATGGTCAGTAATCAGCACACCAAGCCCGCTATCGCGCAAGTGCTCGATAATCCGCTTGATGTCGATGACGGAGATTGGGTCAACACCTGCAAAAGGTTCGTCCAAAAGAATAAATTTCGGGTTTGCAGCCAAAGCGCGGGCAATTTCAACACGACGGCGCTCACCACCAGACAGAGACTGCCCGAGGTTATTGCGCAAATGCTCAATGTGAAACTCTTCCATCAACTCATTCGCGCGGTCTTCACGCTGTTCAGCGCTAAGGTCATCACGAATTTGCAGGACTGCCATCAAGTTATCGAACACGCTCAAACGACGGAAAATTGACGCTTCTTGCGGTAAATACCCAATCCCACGACGTGCGCGAGCATGAAGCGGCAGAAGACTAATGTCTTCGTCATCAATAATGATGTTGCCAGCATCACGCGGAACAATGCCAACAACCATGTAAAAAGTCGTGGTTTTGCCTGCACCGTTAGGTCCAAGTAAACCGACAATTTCACCTGATTTAACGGTCAGGCTGACATCTTCAACAACGCGGCGGCCTTTGTAGGCTTTGGCGAGATGTTTTGCAATTAAAGTAGCCATAACGAATTAGTTACTCTTTTTCGGGGCAGGTGCTGGAGCAGCTTTGCCGTCTTTCTTCTGCAACTGAGAAGGAACCAGAACGGTGGTGACACGTTTACCTTTTTCGCTAAAGGCCTGCATCTTCTGTTCTTTAACCAGATAGGTAATTTTGTCACCCTTGATATTGCTATCTACCTGTTCCAGATATGCATTACCGGTCAGAACCACAAAGTCGTTTTGTAACTCATAGTGCATGGTCGCTGAGTGGCCGCTTACAGGCTTACCGCTATCCTGCATCTGATAGAAAGTGGCGGGGTTACCATAACCATCAATCACTTCTTTGCCTTGTTCACCGCCTGGGCGGGTTACAACGACTTTATCGGCGTTAATTTTGATACTGCCTTGCGTCACGATCACATTGCCGGTGAAGGTGACGACGTTGCCTTGCATATCCAGCGACTGTTGGTCAGATTCAATGTGAATCGGCTGATCGGTATCACCGGTCAGCGCAAATGCCGAAAAACTGGCGGCTAAAAGCGTACTGGTCAGTACTAAATTACGGCTGAGTTTGTTTATTCTGGATTTCATAGGATGTTCTAACCTTTTCAATCAGCTCGGCATTTTTGCTGCGTAAGTTTCCACGCATTTTGAGGCCGGTAGAGTTAAAGCTGGTTCCGTACAAGGTTACCTGGTCATCAGAGGCAACATCCTGAGTGACTAAATTAACCTGCGCATTGTCCGTGGTAATTTTGCGTAGCTGTGAATCTGGTGTCAGGGCTGTCAGCACCACATTTCCGTACAAATACAGCATCCGATCGTTAGTCAGTTTGGCGCGATCTGCCCGTAATGACCAGGTTGCTACTTTGTTTTCGTCGTACTGTGTCATCACCGGATTGGTGAACCACGAAACAGCGGTATCGGAAAAGTATTCAACGTGTTCTGCGACCAGCCGGTAATTTAAAGCCCCTTCAGGACTGTAGGCGAGGGTCGTAGAATGTTCACTTTTATAGGTTGGCTCGTTACTATTCACTGTTTGTGGTGCAACAGTGTCTTTATCGACCAGATTTACACCAATCAATACCAGTGCCAGCAATGAAAGCAGGATGATAACCCAACGTCTGGTCTTACTCATATAGATAGCCCTTTGGCCTCATCAAGCTTTCCTTGAGCCAGTAAAAGGAGATCGCAGACTTCGCGTACTGCTCCTCGTCCGCCAGCAATACGTGTAACGTAGTCGGCACGAGGAATAAGTAAAGGATGAGCATCCGCAACCGCGACACTCAAGCCTACTTTAGCCATTACAGGCCAGTCGATTAAATCATCCCCGACATAAGCCACTTGCTCAGCTGGAATGGCGAGCTTATCTAATAGATCCTGAAAAGCCAGCAGCTTGTCAGATTGCCCTTGATAAAGATGGGTGATGCCAAGCGTTTCGCACCTGTCCTCAAGAAGTTTTGCTTTCCGGCCAGTAATAATCGCCACTTCGATATTAGAGGTTAGTGCACAGCGAATTCCATAGCCATCACGGACGTTGAATGCTTTCAGCTCTTCGCCGCTATTACCCATATAAATCAGGCCGTCAGACATTACACCGTCAACGTCTAAAATAAGCAGGCGCACGTTTGCTGCCTGCTCCATCACGCGCGTGCTTACCGGCCCATAACAAGTGGCAAGAGACGCTTCATGGTTACTCATTAAGGCTAATCCTTTGTTAAACCACGCCTGCGCGTAGCATGTCATGCATATGTACCACACCCAGTAGTTGCTCGCCATCTGCAACCAGTACTGAGGTTATATGGCGGGACTGCATCAAGTTCAGTGCATCAACCGCCAATAACGTTGGGCGAACACGAATTCCGCCGACAGTCATGACATCTGCGATATTCAGGGAGTGGAGATCAACGCCCATATCAAAGACCCGACGTAAATCACCATCAGTAAAGATCCCTTCAATTTTCATCAGGGAGTCACAGATTACGGTCATACCCATATTTTTGCGCGTTATTTCCAGTAATGCATCGCGCAATGAAGCATCTTTACTGACATGCGGGATCTCATCGCCAGTGTGCATAATATCGCTGACACGTAATAACAGTTTACGTCCCAATGCACCGCCTGGGTGAGAAAGAGCAAAATCTTCTGCAGTAAAGCCACGAGCTTTCAGCAGAGCAACAGCAAGCGCGTCACCCATCACAAGCGTTGCCGTGGTGCTGGACGTTGGAGCCAGTCCTAACGGACAAGCTTCCTGGGGAACCTTGACACAAAGATGGACGTCGGCCGCTTTGCCCATTGAGCTTTCCGGGCGACTGGTGATGCAAATCAGTGGCACCTGCAATCGTTTAAGAACCGGAATCAGCGCCAGAATTTCGTTAGATTCGCCAGAGTTAGAAATAGCGATAACAATATCTTGTGTGCTAACCATGCCGAGGTCGCCATGGCTTGCTTCACCTGGGTGAACGAAAAACGAAGGTGTACCGGTACTTGCAAAAGTTGCCGCCATCTTTTTACCGATGTGACCTGATTTGCCCATACCCATGACAACGACTTTGCCCTGGCAATAAAACATTTTTTCACAGGCCGCAGAGAAGTCTGTGTTGATGTATTGCCCAAGCTGATCCAGGCCTTCACGTTCGATCTTCAGTACTTCTTTACCTGCTTGCTGAAAGTCAAAACCCGGTTGTAATTCTATCTGTGACATAATTTCCGTTCCGCTTTACCCTACGACAGGTGATGCAATAAACCACAGCATCACAATCCATACGAAGAAACTACATGTTAACAGAGCACCTGCTGCCTTGCCGATAGAGCGTGATTTACGCCAGCAAAGTACTGCAAAAATGGCACTGACTACCAACATGACCCAATAGTCACGAGCAAAGGCATGTGGGTCAATTTCACCCGGTGCAATCAAGGCAGGAATACCCAATACCAAAACAATATTGAATATGTTCGAGCCGATGATATTGCCAATCGCAATATCATCTTCACCTTTACGTGCACCTGCTATGGTCGTTGCAAGTTCAGGCAGGCTCGTGCCCACAGCAATAATCGTCAGGCCAATCACTAACTCGCTTATGCCAAAGTAATGTGCCAGTACGCTGGCGTTATCGATAACCATGCGAGTGGCCATCGGCATAATAATTAAAGCCACGGCGAGCCATAAAAATGCGACGGGACGGCTCCCTTCACGAGGAAGCTCTGCCAGCTGTTCGCGGGTCAGGTTGTCAGCACCTTCATTTCCGGCAAGGCGAGCTATTTTAATCGTAAACAGCAGATAAGCTACTGCGACAGCAATCAGTATTACGCCATCAATGCGGCTAAGCTGGTTATCAAAAAGAAGCCAGCCGATCACGCCACTGACGACTAACATTAGGGGTAATTCACGCCGTAGAATATCGGAATTCACGGTAAATGGATGCAAAAGTGCCGCTAAGCCGAGAATCAGTAAGATATTGGTGATATTCGAACCTAATGCTGTCCCCACCGCTAAATTCAATTGGCCATTTAGAGCAGCAGAGCTTGCGACGAGCAGTTCAGGTAAGGATGTCCCGATGCTAACAACGGTTAAACCGATAAGGAGTGGCGGAACGCCGAAACTACGGCAAAGTATCGAGGCGGCGAACACCAGACGATCCGCGCCATAGACGACCAAAAGCAAACCGATAATTAACAGAGCTGTAGCTAACAGCATGCAAAATCCTTTATTCAGGTATAATCGCCGGTCTCTTGCTGTGAAAGTACCGGCAGAGCATACAGATCTGTAGGCCATGATGAATTCTTAATTCTGACTTTATGTGGCAGAAAAGTAAAACAAATGCCAGTTTTCGCTAATCAGGGCTGATAACATTCTGTGAAAATGTTGGGTTGGAACTGAGTTGCTATCCAATGCTTCGTCCGTGAACTTGATAAAAGGAAAGATGATGAGCCAGACGCAGACGAATCTGGTCGAAATTCGCGATGTTAGTTTTACTCGCGGCAGTCGGCGCATCTTTGACAATATTTCCCTGAACGTGCCCCGTGGCAAAATTACAGCCATCATGGGGCCATCGGGCATTGGTAAAACGACATTGCTGCGGCTGATTGGTGGTCAAATTCAGCCTGACAATGGCGAAATCCTGTTCGACGGTGAAAACGTGCCGGCAATGTCGCGCTCACGACTATATAACGTGCGTAAACGTATGAGCATGCTGTTTCAATCCGGCGCGTTATTTACCGATCTCAACGTCTTCGAAAATGTGGCGTATCCGCTTCGCGAACATCGCCGCTTACCGGAGGAGTTGCTGCATAGCACCGTTATGATGAAGCTGGAGGCGGTGGGATTACGTGGGGCCGCTAAACTGATGCCAAACGAACTCTCTGGCGGTATGGCTCGACGAGCCGCACTTGCGCGTGCCATAGCTCTCGAACCTGACCTTATTATGTTTGATGAGCCATTCGTTGGTCAGGACCCTATTACAATGGGTGTGCTGGTTAAACTCATTTCAGAATTAAACAGCGCACTGGGTGTGACCTGTATTGTGGTTTCGCATGATGTACCTGAAGTGCTGAGCATCGCGGATTACGCCTATATTGCAGCAGATCAGCATATCGTCGCTGAAGGGACTCCAACCGCCTTGCGCGAAAATTGTGACCCTCGGGTTCGTCAGTTCCTTGATGGTATAGCCGATGGGCCAGTACCGTTCCGCTATCCGGCAACGGATTATCGGAATGACTTATTATCAAAAACAGGGAGTTAAGTTACTCATGCTCTTTAATGCACTGGCATCGTTCGGGCAGCGGGGACTGAAAACCTGCGCGTCATTCGGCCGGGCCGGGATAATGCTTTTTAATGCGCTGGTGGGGAAACCGGAATTCCGCAAACATGCGCCATTGCTGATTCGCCAGCTGTATAACGTCGGCGTATTGTCGCTGCTGATTATTATCGTTTCTGGTCTGTTTATCGGCATGGTTCTTGGCTTGCAGGGCTACTTAGTTCTGACTACTTATAGTGCGGAATCAAGCCTGGGGATGCTGGTTGCCTTGTCTCTATTGCGTGAGCTTGGGCCTGTCGTGGCAGCGCTGTTGTTTGCCGGACGCGCAGGTTCGGCTTTGACCGCAGAAATTGGCCTGATGAAAGCAACAGAACAGCTTTCCAGTATGGAGATGATGGCGGTTGATCCTTTGCGCCGTGTCATTTCTCCTCGTTTCTGGGCTGGTGTAATTTCCTTGCCATTACTGACGCTTATCTTTGTCGCAGTAGGGGTATGGGGAGGGGCACTGGTTGGTGTGAACTGGAAGGGAATCGACTCTGGGTTCTTCTGGTCTGCCATGCAAGATGCCGTCAACTGGCGTACCGATCTGATTTACTGTGTTATCAAGAGCGTAGTGTTTGCGATAACCGTGACCTGGATTGCGTTATTCAATGGCTACGATGCTATTCCTACGTCCGCAGGGATTAGCCGGGCAACAACACGAACCGTTGTGCACGCTTCATTGGCCGTTTTAGGGCTGGATTTTGTGCTCACTGCACTGATGTTTGGGAATTAAGTTCATGCAAACTAAGAAATTTGAAACTGGGGTTGGGGCATTTTTAATTATTGCATTGGCAGCCATCGTCTTCTTGTGTCTCAAAGTGGCTAATGTCACTTCGCTGCGCAGTGAGCCAACGTATCGGGTTTACGCGACGTTTGATAACATCGGTAGCCTGAAAACCGGTTCTCCATTACGCCTTGGTGGCGTGGTGATTGGACGCGTTGATGACATTACGCTTGATCCAAAAACTTACTTACCGCGAGTCACTCTGGATATCGAAGAACGCTATAACCATATTCCAGACACCAGTTCGTTGGCTATCCGCACTTCAGGTTTACTCGGTGAGCAATACCTCGCACTGAACCTTGGTTTTGATGACCCTGAACTCGGTTCATCTATCCTTAAAGAGGGCGGCACGATTCAGGACACTAAATCAGCCCTGGTGCTGGAAGATCTGATTGGCCAATTCTTGTATAAGAGCGGTAATGGCGATAATCAGAAATCAGAGGATTCCTCATCGCAGGATTCAGAGAATAATAGTGCAGCGCCACAGCCTGGCACGACGCACTAATCTAAGAGGAAAAGTTTAATGTTTAAAAGACTTATTATGATTGCCATGTTGGTTATCGCACCACTGGCGAATGCTGCGGATCAAAGCAACCCATACAAACTGATGGGCGAAGCGGCGCAAAAAACATTTGACCGATTGAAAAATGAGCAGCCTAAAATTCGTCAAAATCCCGATTATTTGCGTGAAGTTGTGGGGCAAGAACTTCTGCCATATGTGCAGGTGAAATACGCGGGTGCACTGGTACTGGGCCGTTACTACAAAGATGCAACCCCTGCACAGCGTGATGCCTACTTCAAAGCGTTCGAAGCGTATCTGAAACAGGCCTATGGCCAGGCGCTTGCGATGTATAACGGGCAATCCTACCAAATCGCACCTGAGCAGCCTCTGGGTGATGCCACCATTGTGGCGATTCGTGTAACGATCGTTGATCCGAACGGCCGTCCACCTGTGCGTCTTGATTTCCAGTGGCGCAAAAACACACAAACTGGTAACTGGCAGGCTTACGACATGATTGCTGAAGGTGTCAGCATGATTACCACTAAGCAAAACGAGTGGAGCGATATCCTGCGTACCAAAGGGATTGATGGTTTGACTTCTCAGCTGCAATCAATCTCTAAACTGCCAATTACCCTGGAAAATAAAAAGTAATGGCTGACGAACTTAACTGGCAGCGTGAAGCCGCAACGTTGCACCTGGCGGGTGAGTTAGATAGCGATACGGTGGGGTCAGTATGGCGCCAGCGTGAGCAAATCATGGCAGGTATCAAAGTGTTGAACCTCTCTGGTTTATCGCGTGTTGATACTTCAGGTTTAGCGCTTTTGATTCATCTTGTGGATTTCGCCAGGTGTCAAAATGTCGAGATAGAACTCCAGGGCGCCAGCGAGAACTTACAGACGCTGACTAAACTTTATAACCTGCCAGAAGACATCCTTCCTGCATTTGCAGGCTAGTGTTTTCATAACGTTACTATCATTGCCCCTGATCTAATTGGATCAGGGGCTTTTTGCTTATTTAAGCCTGCGCCACTTTCCTCTAAGATGTGTGGCTTGTTTCCTTAACCGACGAATTATATCCCATGGAAAATCATGAAATTCAGACAGTGCTGATGAACGCACTGCCCCTCCAGGAAGTCCACGTCTCAGGCGATGGCAGCCATTTTCAGGTGATTGCGGTGGGTGAGTTATTCGCCGAGTTAAGTCGCGTGAAGAAGCAACAAACAGTTTATGCGCCATTGATGGAGCTGATTGCTGATAACCGTATCCATGCGGTTTCCATCAAGACCTATACTCCGCAAGAGTGGGATCGCGATCGTAAACTTAATGGTCTTTGAGCAATTCGCCACGGCGGGTTGTAACGATTTGAATTTAATAGAGAGCAGTTGCAATGGATAAATTTCGAGTTCAGGGGCCAACCCGACTGAGTGGTGAAGTGACGATCTCCGGGGCGAAGAACGCCGCGCTGCCGATCCTCTTCGCAGCACTGTTGGCCGAAGAGCCAGTTGAGATTCAAAACGTTCCAAAACTGAAAGACATTGATACCACAATGAAGCTGTTAAGCCAGTTGGGTACCAAAGTTGAACGTAACGGTTCAGTGTGGATTGATGCCAGTGAAGTAAATATCTTCTGTGCGCCTTATGATCTGGTTAAAACCATGCGTGCTTCTATCTGGGCGCTTGGTCCGCTGGTCGCACGCTTTGGCCAGGGTCAGGTTTCTTTACCTGGCGGCTGTGCCATTGGCGCACGTCCGGTTGATTTGCACATTACAGGTCTTGAACAGCTCGGTGCGGAAATCAAACTGGAAGAAGGCTACGTTAAAGCTTCTGTTCAGGGCCGTCTGAAGGGCGCGCATATTGTGATGGATAAAGTGAGCGTAGGTGCCACTGTCACCATCATGAGTGCTGCAACTCTTGCTGAAGGTACAACTATCATTGAAAACGCAGCCCGTGAGCCGGAGATCGTTGATACAGCGAACTTCCTCAACACGCTGGGTGCGAAAATCACTGGTGCAGGCACCGATCGCATTACTATCCAGGGTGTTGAACGCCTGGGTGGCGGTGTTTATCGTGTGGTGCCGGATCGTATCGAAACCGGTACTTTCCTGGTAGCAGCTGCGATTTCTGGTGGGAAAATTGTTTGCCGCAATGCTCAACCAGACACGCTTGATGCTGTGTTGGCGAAACTGCGCGAAGCGGGTGCCGATGTTGAAGTTGGCGAAGATTGGGTTAGCCTCGATATGCACGGTAAGCGTCCGAAAGGCGTGACAATCCGTACTGCGCCGCACCCAGGCTTCCCTACTGACATGCAGGCTCAGTTCACTTTGTTGAACCTCGTGGCGGAAGGTACTGGTGTTATCACTGAAACTATTTTTGAAAATCGCTTCATGCACGTCCCGGAACTTATCCGTATGGGCGCACATGCAGAGATTGAGAGCAATACAGTGATTTGCCACGGCGTTGAGAAGCTGTCTGGTGCACAAGTAATGGCAACCGACCTGCGCGCGTCAGCAAGCCTCGTTCTGGCGGGTTGTATCGCAGAAGGTACCACCGTGGTTGATCGTATTTACCACATCGATCGTGGCTACGAGCGCATTGAAGATAAACTTCAGGCGTTAGGTGCGAAGATTGAACGTGTGAAAGGTAATAGCGGCGAATAAAATTCGTTGTTAAAAAGAAAAACCGGGCTTGCCTAATGCCGGTCACTTAAGGTGACCGGCATTGTTTTTTAAGGGATATTTCGACCTTTTTTCTCTCACTTCCCTTGCATATTCACGCTCACGCCTCGAGGGGAGTTTTAGCATCGCTGCGTTGCTG
>NZ_JAJSOU010000018.1:0-75859 GCF_021282405.1 Buttiauxella cochleicola | reverse complement strand
TCTCCCCATGCGAGAGTAGGGAACTGCCAGGCTCCAAATAAACAAACAAGCCTCATGCGAAAGCATGGGGCTTTTTTGTGCTTGCTAAGTGGACAACATTGTCGGGAGCAATGTTGCACGTCGCTTGTGACGGCCCCGGAGGGGTGAGTATCAGGATGATACGAATACAAGCCCTGTACTGACGTACAGGGCTTTTTGCTGTCTGCGATTTACGAAAACCACCCTCATTTTCTCGCTATAATCCTCTGAAGAACGCATCGTTATACAGTTTAATCCACTATTTTAAATTCCCTCATCCCGCTGATTTACTATTCCCGTAGCTAAACCTCCCATCCATTAAGCGATACAGACCACAGATCACGCCTCTGACACTCACATGAATCAGATCCAGTACATACTTATGGTTGGTAAAACATAAAAGACGCAATGCTAGCAAGGCACCGCGGTACGGTTATCGAAACTGAGAAACACAACAAGCAGGCTAACTTATGGCTAAAAATACTATCTGTATTTGGTTTGATCATGATGCGGAAGACGCTGCTCATTTTTATGCTGCGACCTTTCCAGACAGCAGCGTTGGTGCCGTTATTCCTGCCCCTGGAGACTATCCAGCTGGCAAGGCAGGCGACACAATAGTTGTCGAATTTGTCGTCGCGGGTGTTTCATGCATCGGCCTCAACGGCGGGCCGCATTTCAAACATAGTGAAGCTTTTTCCTTTCAGATATCGACCGAAGACCAGGCGGAAACGGACCGCTACTGGAACGCAATTGTTGGTAATGGCGGCCAGGAAAGCGACTGCGGTTGGTGCAAAGATAAATGGGGTGTTAGCTGGCAAATTACTCCTCGCGTACTGACTGAAGCTCTGGCGACGGGGGGAGACACCGCCAGGCGTGCGTTTGGAGCTATGATGTCGATGAAGAAAATAGATGTGGCTGCTATCGAAGCTGCAATACGTGGTTGACGAGTTGAAGCACATTGGACCTACAGCCAATGCGTGTCGCCGTCATAAAACGGTAAATCCCGGCCCTAAACCTCCCGCAATAACCGGGCCGGGTTGCCTGCATAAATTCCCGGCTTAAGAATATCCTTCGTGACCACGCTCCCGGCTCCTATCACCGCACCGCTACAGATAAATTCCGTCAGGATCGTGCTTCCACTGCCCACGATCACGTTGTCGCCAAGGTGAATACTAATCCAACTTTCGGGATCTGGATTGAGTTTTCCGGAGCGGAAGAGATCGTTGGCAAACGTCACATTGTGGCCAATAAAGCAGTTACTGCCGGTGGTAACTTTCTCGCAGAGAAATGAATGTGACTGAATTCGGGTTCCCGCACCAATGACACAATGTCTTTGAATCTCCACGAAAGGGCCGACAAAGACATCATCGTGCAGGGTGCATTCGTAAAGGTTTACCGGTTCGCATACCGTTACTTTGTCACTGGCTGTCACATCTCTGATACCGCTTTTTAGTATTTTCATTTTTCCTTTCCGTAGCTCCCTGGTTATCCATTTTGTGAGTCAATTCGAGCCGTGAGCGGCAACATAAACATGAAGCAAAAGGCCTGGTTTCGGGAGCGATATCAGTATATTTGCCAGCAAGCAGATTGGATCCATTTTTTTTCTAAGTGCCATCCTATTCCCATCTCCCAACTATCCTTCCCTACATTTCATCTAAAAACATAAAAGTATTAGCGATAATTTTTAATTCTTTTATCTAATCACCGCCATTGGAAATACTGCTCCCATCATCGATACAGGAGCTCTCCTCATGGCAAAACGACATTCTCTCTGGCTGGCTACGCTTGCCCTTATTGCAACGCCAGTATTCGCGGTGGACGTGACGGTTGCGTACCAAACTTCTGCTGAACCAGCCAAGGTCGCGCAGGCTGATAACACGTTTGCCAAAGACAGCGGAGCAAAAGTTGAATGGCGTAAATTCGACAGCGGCGCGAGCGTGGTCCGAGCGCTTGCATCGGGCGATGTACAAATTGGCAATATCGGCTCCAGCCCGCTGGCTGTGGCAGCAAGTCAAAATGTGCCTATCGAAGTCTTCTTGCTCGCTTCGCAATTAGGTAACTCCGAAGCGTTGGTTGTGAAGAAAGGTATCTCAAGTCCGAAAGATCTCATCGGCAAGCGTATTGCCGTACCGTTTATCTCTACAACGCATTACAGCCTGCTGGCGGCCCTGAAGCACTGGGGAATTAAGCCCGGCCAGGTAGAAATCCTTAACCTTCAGCCACCGGCAATAATTGCCGCCTGGCAGCGTGGCGACATTGACGGCGCTTATGTTTGGGCGCCTGCGGTTAACGAGCTGGAGAAAGATGGCACGGTGTTGACCGACTCCGCGCAAGTGGGCAAATGGGGTGCGCCAACACTGGATGTCTGGGTTGTGCGTAAAGATTTCGCGCAACAGCATCCTGAAGTGGTGGAAGCCTTTGCTAAAAGCGCTCTCGCTGCCCAGAAAAGCTATATCGACAACCCGGACGTTTGGCTAAAACAGCCGGATAACCTGAGCAAACTATCACGTTTGAGTGGCGTACCTGAAAGCGATGTTCCGGTGCTGGTGAAGGGTAATACCTACCTCACCGCTAACCAACAAACTGAGCAGCTTAGTGGCCCAGTAAATAAAGCGATTGTTGATACTGCCCAGTTCCTGAAAGCGCAGGGGAAAGTCCCGTCTGTGGAAACGGATTACAGCCAGTTTGTCACCGACCGCTTCGTGAAAACGCTGGCGCAGTAAGGAGTTAGCCATGTTACAGGTTTCGCATTTAAGCGCAGATTATGACGGTAAAACGGTTCTTAACGATATTAATCTGACCGTGGATGAGGGCGAGTTACTGGTGGTTCTCGGCCCATCTGGTTGCGGGAAAACTACGCTGCTGAACCTGATAGCTGGCTTTGTTCCTTATCACTCCGGCAGCATTACACTAGCGGGCAAACAGGTCACGGGGCCGGGCGTTGAGCGCGGCGTAGTATTTCAGAATGAAGGGCTACTGCCGTGGCGTTCGGTGCTGGATAACGTCGCATTTGGTTTGCAGCTTGCCGGGCAGCCAAAGCCTGTACGTGAGGAAATCGCGCTCGATATGTTGCGTAAAGTGGGGCTCGAAGATAAGGCGAAACGCGCCATCTGGCAGCTCTCCGGCGGGCAGCGTCAGAGGGTAGGGATTGCACGTGCGTTGGCGACTCGCCCGCAACTTTTACTGCTCGATGAGCCTTTCGGTGCGCTGGATGCCTTTACTCGCGAGCAAATGCAGACCTTGCTGCTCAAGCTGTGGCATGAAAGCCGCCGTCAGGTGCTGTTAATTACGCACGACATTGAAGAAGCCGTATTTCTGGCAACTGAACTGGTATTGCTGTCACCGGGGCCAGGGCGTGTGCTGGAGCGTATCCCGCTCGACTTTGGTCGCCGCTTCACCGCAGGTGAGCCATGCCGCAGTATTAAATCCGATCCGGAATTTATCGCGAAACGCGAATATGTGTTGAGCCGGGTATTTGAGCAACGTGAGGGCTTCCTATGAGCATCGTTATTCAGGATAAAGCTCGCCGTAAACGGCTGGCGTTGCGCTGGCCGTTCTCGCGCCAGATAACGTTAAGCCTCACGACGATCACTACCATCATTTTGCTGTGGTGGTGGGTGGCAGCGCAGCAGTGGGTAAGTCCACTATTTTTGCCACCGCCACTTCAGGTGCTAACAAAGCTGATTAGCATCGCTGGGCCACAAGGTTTTATGGATGCCACGCTCTGGCAGCACCTCGCTGCCAGCCTGTTGCGGATACTCACCGCGCTGTTGGCCGCAGTATTGATTGGTATTCCGGTTGGCATTGCGATGGGGCTAAGCCCGACGGTACGCGGCATTCTTGACCCACTGATCGAGCTTTATCGCCCGGTGCCGCCGCTGGCTTATTTACCACTGATGGTGATTTGGTTTGGTATCGGTGAGACCTCGAAGATCTTGCTGATTTATCTGGCGATTTTCGCCCCTGTTGCTATGTCGACCATGGCGGGAGTGCGCAGCGCAAAACAGGTTCGCATCCGTGCTGCCGAAGCGTTGGGAGCATCACGCGCTCAGATAGTCTGGTATGTGATTTTGCCCGGAGCAATGCCGGAAATCCTGACCGGATTCCGCATTGGGCTTGGCGTAGGCTGGTCAACACTGGTTGCCGCTGAGCTTATCGCCGCCACCCGTGGGCTCGGCTTTATGGTGCAATCGGCGGGTGAGTTTTTGGCAACTGATGTAGTGCTTGCGGGTATTGGTGTGATTGCGGTAATCGCATTCTGTTTAGAACTAGGGTTACGGGCATTGCAGCGCCGTTTAACCCCATGGCATGGAGAAGGGCAATGAGCGAGAAAGTGAATATTACGCCACTGGGGCCTTACATCGGTGCGCAGGTTAGTGGTTTAACGCTGAGCCGGGGCTTAACGGATAACCAATTTGAGCAGCTCTACCACGCGCTGATCCGCCATCAAGTACTGTTCCTGCGCGATCAACTTATTACACCTGCACAGCAACGAGCGCTGGCACAGCGGTTTGGCGATCTGCACATCCACCCGGTTTATCCACATGCGGAAGGTGTGAAGGAGATTATCGTGCTGGATACGCACAACGATAACCCGCCTGATAACGATAACTGGCACACCGACGTGACCTTTATCGAAACGCCGCCAGCCGGTGCGATACTGGCAGCAAAACAGCTTCCAGAATTCGGTGGTGATACATTGTGGACCAGTGGCATTGCTGCGTTCGAGGCACTTTCAGAACCGTTCAAGCGCTTGCTTTCGGGGCTAAAAGCAGAACACGATTTCCGCAAATCTTTCCCGGAGTATAAACATCTCCGTAGTGAAGAAGAGCATCAGCGCTGGCGTGAGGCGGTCGTTAAGAATCCACCGTTGTTGCATCCGGTAGTCCGCACCCATCCGGTAAGCGGTAAGCAGGCGTTGTTTGTTAACGAGGGTTTCACTACGCGGATTGTCGACCTTTCGCAAAAAGAGAGCGATGCGCTGCTCGCCTTCCTGTTTGCACATATTACGAAGCCGGAGTTCCAGGTTCGCTGGCGCTGGCAGGAAAACGATATCGCTATCTGGGATAACCGTGTCACGCAGCATTATGCGAATGCTGACTATCTCCCCGCTCGTCGCATCATGCATCGCGCAACGATTCTGGGGGATAAGCCTTTCTGGCGAGGGTGATGGGATTTTGGTGGGGGAGCTGGTCGGATAGCAATGCGCCATCCGACGCAGTTATTTTGCTCGTACCTTTGTCGCTACTAACAACGCTGTCAGTAACATCAAACTCCCTGACAACACCAGCGGCGAAATAATGCCGAGATTATCAAGTGCCAGGCCGCCAATTGCCGCTCCACAAGTATTTGCTAACTGGATCACTGCAACCTGAATAGATCCCGCTTTCTCTGCTTGATCCGCAAGTGAACGGGTGATCCACGTCGACCAGCCAACTGGAATCAGCGCAAAGGCAAAGCCCCAAATAATGGCAATGGCTGATGCGACGATTTTATCGCTCCCCCACAACACCAGAACCAGCGCACTCAGTGCCAGAATCAGCGGGGCACAGGTCAGCGACAGTTTGAGTGAACGCTTGAGGAAAACCGCAGAAAGCGATGTGCCGACAAAACTCGCAATGCCAAAACTCAACAGCACCAGCGTCAGGCCGTCGACATCAAAGCCTGCAAGCGTCATATATACCGGGCGAATGTAAGTGAAGAAGGCAAACTGCCCGGCAAAGGTCATAAATATTGCCGTCATGCCGGCCAGTACGCCCGGGCGTTTAAGCAGACCCAACATGTTTTGCTTATGCTGCGTTGATTCACCTGGCAGCGGCGGCAGTGCTTTCCACACCCATATGATACAGGCCACACCCATTAATGCCGCGCCATTAAAGACGTTGCGCCAGCCAATAATGCCGCCTAAGAAGCTACCGAGCGGGGCGGCGATAACCAGTGCGATAGAGACAGCCCCGAAGATAACTGAGAGCGCTTTTGGCACTGTACGAGCTGGAACTAACCGCATGGTTAAAGAGGCCGACATTGCCCAGAAGCCGCCGAGGGCTATCCCTAAACAGGCGCGCCCAATCAGCAACATGGAGAAGTTTTCAGCAAAGGAAACCAGCAGGCATGAGAGGGTGAGCAGCACAGAGAAAAGGATGACTACATAGCGTCTGTCGGTTGAGCGAATAATGCTGGTCACAAACAGACTTGCGAACATTGCCACAAAAGCGGTCACGGTGACAGACTGCCCGGCAACACCTTCCGAGATCCCCAGATCCTGTGCCATTGGTGTCAGCAAGCTTACTGGTAAGAACTCCACGGTAATCAGGCAGGCTACGCAAAACGCCACAGCAAATACTGCTGACCAGTTAGGCCTGGATACGGCCTTTGTCTCGTTCATCCTTTCAATATGCTCACTCATTAATCTACCCGCCGCTGCTTCCAATAAAGCCGCGTAGTGTAGCACCGTAAATGTGATGCATTTAACGTTTTGGCAACTTTTCCGAGATGTTTTAGAAATCAAGTTCCAGGGCAAAACAGAGATAAGCCATCAATTGAGAGCAATGCTGAAATTGTTCGGCACAGAAATTGATAGCATCCGGTTTGCACAGCTCTTCGAAATCGATGTTTTTCAACGCGATAAAATCTTTGCGCTTCAATTCAGTAAGCAAAGGATGGGTTTTATCAAAGCCCTTTGGCGGGCGACTTAAGCTATCGCCATCCATGATAAATCCCTGGCTTTGTAGCTCCTGTAACGCCTTTTGATAAGCGTTGGGGTTCTCATCAATACATTGGCGAATAGCACTCAGGGCTTTTGATTCGGGGTGCCAAATTCCGGCGGCAATAAAGCAACCTTCAGGGGCTATATGGAGATAGAGCCCTGGTGCATGAACGTCTTTTCCCTGGAAATGACGGAACTGAATCCCGACATTGGTTTTGTAGGGCGTTTTATCTTTGCTGAAGCGACTGTCTCGCTGCGGGCGCATAAGACTACCGCCGACTTTTTTTGGCACGGCAGTGAGCTTCGATGAAATGGCAAGAATGCCGGGCTGCATCTGCTCGATAAATCGCAGGGCAGGAGTGCGCACGGTATTTTCGTATTCATCCTGGTGGTCTTTAAACCAGTCTCGGGAATTGTTTTGCGCGAGCTTGTTCAGGAACTGCAGACTCGCCGGGCTAAAAGTTGTACCGGTAGATATCGTGGACGTCGGGGTTTTCGTTATTTGAGCATTCATTATTGATGGACCCTTATTTGAACCATTAAAGCGGCTATATCTGCGAGCTTAAGGATGGCGGATTTCTCTGTCTATCGATGTGAAACGCCTCCAACCTTAATATATTTTCCTCATATGTTAATGTTTTTTAAGCATTGGTGGTGCGATTCGGGATATGGGAGTGTAAGGCCTTAGCTTGCTAAAAGCTGGGATAACAAGGAAAAACTATGGCACACGCAATGACCTCTCATAAAAATAAGATCGCATCACTCGTTTTACTGGCACTGTCCGGCCTTACCGCCACAGTGGCTCAGGCTGACCAACTGGCCGATATTCAAAAAGCAGGCGTCGTGCGCGTCGCCACTTTTGACGCTAACCCGCCATTTGGCTCCATCGATGCTAAAACTCACGATATCGTTGGCTATGATGTTGATTTTGCGAAGGCCCTCGCAAAGTCTCTTGGCGTAAAACTGGAGCTGGTGGCAACTAATCCAGCCAACCGCATTCCTTTGCTGCAATCTGGTAAAGTGGATCTGATCGTCGCTGATATCACCATCACGCCGGAGCGCGCGCAGGTTGTCGACTTCTCCACGCCTTATTTCGTGACGGGCCAGCAATTCCTGGTACCGGCAGCGTCAGCGGACAAACTTGATGACTACGGGCACGACCGTATTGGTGCAGTAAAAGGCACGACCGGTGAGCAGGCGCTGCATCAGCGTTTCCCATCCGCTCGCGTGCTTTCCTATGACGATATCCCGCTGGCGCTGACGGCGCTGCGTAACGGCAACGTGCAGGCGATTACCCAGGACAGCACCATTCTGGCCGGTCTGTTGGCTGAAGCACCGGATAAAGCGAAGTTCAAAATTCTCCCTGACCTACTCAGCAAAGAAGAGATTGGCGTCGGGGTGAAGAAGGGCGAAACGGCACTGCTTACAGCAGTTAACGGCGAGTTAGTGAAGCTTGAGCAAAACGGTGAAGCGGCGAAGATTTACGACAGCTGGTTTGGTCCTGGCAGTAAAACTCCCCAGCCACGCGGCTTTAAAATAGAAGCTCAGTAACATGGTGAGTGCCTTATCCAAACGATCCGCGGTGCAGGCCGCGGATTTTGCACATTTACAGGATGCCAGCGTTGAGTTTCGTCAGGCTGGCAAAAGTTACGACGAAAACCAGGTCCTCAAGTCCATCGACCTGAAAATCAACGCCGGTGAAGTGGTGGCGATTTGCGGGCCTTCGGGCTCCGGTAAATCGACGTTAATCCGACTGATAAACCAGCTCGAACCGTTAAGTGCGGGGGACATTTTTATTGATGGCAAACCGACACGGGATTTGCAAGGCAAAGCTCTGCGTGCCTTGCGTAGCCGCATCGGATTTGTGTTCCAGCAGTTCAATTTATATGCTCATCTCACCGCCGAGCAGAACATCACACTTTCTCTGACGCATGTTCATGGCTGGGAACCTGATGAGGCTAAACAGCAGGCAGTAACGTTGTTGTCTCGGGTCGGGCTTGCCGAGAAAGCACATCAATATCCTGCGCAGCTTTCCGGCGGGCAGCAGCAGCGTGTGGCCATCGCCCGGGCTTTAGCATCCTCGCCGCAGATAATCTTGTTCGATGAACCCACTTCGGCACTGGATCCGGAAATGATCGGTGAAGTGCTGATGGTGATGAAATCCCTGGCCCACAGTGGCATTACGATGATTGTCGTCACCCATGAAATGCAGTTCGCCCGGGAAATTGCCGATCGGGTGGTGTTTATCGATGGCGGCGAAATTCTTGAGCAGGCTCCTCCGGCGCGGTTCTTCAGCTCACCGCAACATCCACGCACCCGGCGTTTTCTACAAAAGGTACTCGACCCTTTGCATGCCGGGTTTAAGGATGAACCATGAACTGGCACATAGACTGGGCTGGAGTCCTGACAGGACAGCCGTTGCAATGGATTATTTCCGGCTTTTTAACCACGGTCTGGGTCACCCTGGCGGGAGTACTGTTGGCAACGGCTTCAACGCTGTTATTACTCGGGCTGAGACTTGCCTGCGGGCGTATCGGTCGCGCGGTGGTTGCGGTATGGGTATCTCTGTTTCGCAACACGCCGCTGCTGGTGCAACTGCTGTTCTGGTATTTCGCCGCGTGGAATTTCCTTCCGCAGGCGTTGCGTAGCTTTATTAACGATGAGCACAGTTGGTCGATACTGCCCGGAAATGTGTGGTGGTTCACTCCGGAGTTTCTCTGCGCTGCCTGGGGGCTTGGGCTGTTTACTTCTGCATTTCTGCTCGAAGAGCTGCGCAGCGGGTTGCAGGCCGTACCTCAGGGACAGGTGGAAGCTGCGCTTTCGCAAGGCTTCTCATTCTGGTCGATCTTCCGTTGGATCCTACTTCCACAAGGGATGAGGAATGCCTGGCAGCCGGTAGTGGGGCAGCATCTTAACTTGATGAAGCTCTCGTCGCTAGCCACTGGTATCGGCTTTGCGGAACTGACTTATCAGGTCAGACAAATCGAAAGCTACAACGCACATGCGCTGGAGGCTTTTGCTGTGGGAACAGTGCTGTATCTGGCTTTAGGATTGGTGATGGGTGGATTGTTCGCCTGGCTTGGCCCGCACCCGTCTGAACATAAGCGCCATGTTACTAAAGTGCGGGATACGGAGGCACAGCATGATCGCTAATCTGACGGTGATTACCGACAACCTGGATTATCTACTGTGGGGAAGAATGGCGCAGGGTGAACCGGGCGGCGTATTGCTTACGCTGCTAATGGCGGCCGGAGCGGCAGTGTTGGCGCTGGTAGGGGGGGTATTGCTGGCAGGACTCGCCTGGCGGTTTGATGGCATTGTGCGGCGGTTAGTGTTTATTTGGGCTGAATTCATCCGCGGTATCCCGCTTATTTTTGTAATTTTCTGGCTCTACTTCTTGCTGCCGATTATCACCGGTAGCGATTTACCCGGTGCGCTGACCGTCACTCTGGCGCTGGCGTGGTTTACCTCTGCTGCAGTGATGCACACCACGCTCGCGGGTTTACAGGCTCTCCCGTCCGGGCAACGTGAAGCAGCGGTGGCTGGTGGATTGAATGTATGGCAAATACTGCGCCTGGTATTACTGCCACAGGCGATGCGCAACGTCTTTCCTTCCTACGTGGGGCTGTTTATCGCGCTGCTTAAAGACACTTCTCTGGCGTTCATCGTCAATGTGCCAGAGCTAACCACCGTGGCGGGACAGGTCAACAGCCGGGTACAGGTCTATCCCGCGGCCATCTTTATCTTTACGGGGTTGGTGTATTACCTGCTGTGCAGTGGCCTGAATTACATGGTGTCTCGCTGGTATCGCCGACGCGGCACTGTTGCCACACCATCGCCACTCAAAGTTTAGACAACAAAAAAGCCACTCTTTCGAGTGGCTTAATCATAGGATTTTAAAGCTAAAATTTGGTGGCCCCTGCTGGACTTGAACCAGCGACCAAGCGATTATGAGTCGCCTGCTCTAACCACTGAGCTAAGGGGCCGTGGCGCAGGATTATAATGTAACTTGCAGCATCAATCCAGTGATTGCGTGACATCTGCTGCTTTTATAATCAAAGCCTAATCAAACTCTTATACTTTTCACTTCTGGTATTTCATCGGGCAACACGGGCACGAATACTGGCTGGAATGACATTCTTACGGGCATAAAAAAGCCCTCACGAAGAGGGCTCTTTAGAAGGGCGATAAGATTAATCGTCCAGGAAGCTACGCAGTACTTCAGAACGGCTTGGGTGGCGCAGTTTGCGCAGTGCCTTCGCTTCAATCTGACGGATACGTTCGCGGGTAACGTCGAACTGTTTACCCACTTCTTCCAGCGTGTGGTCGGTATTCATATCGATACCGAAACGCATACGCAGAACTTTAGCTTCACGCGCTGTCAGGCCTGCCAGAACGTCGTGAGTTGCGTTACGCAGGCTCTCAGACGTTGCAGAGTCCAGTGGCAGCTCGAGGGTGGTATCCTCGATGAAATCACCCAGATGCGAATCTTCATCGTCGCCGATTGGCGTTTCCATGGAGATAGGCTCTTTAGCGATTTTCAGCACTTTACGGATTTTGTCTTCCGGCATCAGCATACGTTCAGCTAATTCTTCCGGCGTCGGTTCACGGCCCATCTCTTGCAGCATCTGGCGCGAAATACGGTTGAGTTTGTTGATTGTCTCAATCATATGCACAGGAATACGGATGGTACGCGCCTGGTCAGCGATAGAACGCGTGATAGCCTGACGAATCCACCATGTTGCATAAGTAGAGAACTTATAACCACGACGATATTCAAACTTATCAACCGCTTTCATCAGGCCGATGTTGCCTTCCTGAATCAAGTCGAGGAATTGCAGACCACGGTTGGTGTATTTCTTAGCGATAGAAATAACCAGACGTAAGTTTGCTTCAACCATCTCTTTCTTCGCACGACGAGCTTTCGCTTCACCGATGGACATACGACGGTTGATATCTTTAACCTGTTCGATGGTCAGGCCGGTTTCTTCTTCAATCTGTTGCAGCTTTTGCAGGCTACGATGCACGTCTTCTGCAACGTCATGCAGTTTTTCAGACCACGGCTTGTTCATTGCGATAGCAGCGTTAAACCAGGTTTCGCTGGTTTCGTTGCCGGTGAACAGTGTGATGAAGTTTTTCTTCGGCATTTTGCACTGTTCAACACACAATCTCATGATCAGACGTTCTTGCGTACGAACGCGGTCCATCATGACGCGCATGCTGTTTACCAGGTAGTCGAATTGCTTCGGTACCAGGCGGAACTGTTTGAAGACTTCAGACAGTTGTTGGATTTCAGCTGCAGAATCGGCGTGTGCACGGCCTTTCGCTTTGATCGTGTCACGAGCTTTTTCGTACTGTGTACGCAGCTCACCGAATTTTTCACGAGCAAGTTCTGGGTCGATGCTGTTGTCATCGTCAGCTTCTTCTTCGTCTTCCTCCTCATCGTCACTATTAGTGTTTTCTTCGCTGGTTAGCTCAGAACCAATGTGAGTGGCGGTAGGGGCAAGGTCTTCTTCAGCATTCGGGTCAACAAAGCCGATGATCAAATCAGACAGACGAGCTTCTTCTGCTTCAACGCGGTCGTATTGCTCAAGCAGATAAGTGATCGCTTCCGGATATTCGGCAACGGAGCACTGCACTTGGTTGATACCGTCTTCGATACGCTTAGCGATATCGATTTCACCCTCACGGGTTAACAGCTCAACGGTACCCATTTCACGCATGTACATACGAACCGGGTCAGTGGTGCGCCCGATTTCAGACTCTACGCTAGACAGTACTTGTGCGGCAGCTTCTTCCGCATCTTCGTCTGTGTTGTTTGAGTTTTCAGCAAGCAACAGGTCATCGGCGTCAGGTGCTTCTTCCATCACCTGAATGCCCATGTCATTGATCATTTGGATGATGTCTTCGATCTGATCGGAGTCGACGATATCTTCCGGCAGATGGTCATTGACCTCGGCATAGGTCAGATAGCCTTGCTCCTTGCCCTTGGTAACAAGAAGTTTAAGCTGTGACTGCGGGTTTTGCTCCATAAGACGGTATCCACACTTCAGTATTAGGGTTGGTGTCGGTCGGCGAAACCGCCAACAATAACGTAACGAGGGCTGACTTATTTTATTGCCGCTGCCCATCCTTGCGGCGTTCGGGTTTGACCCGATTAATGTTCGGCACTTAAGCCGATAGAATCTTGCAGGCTATCTTGTTCACCATTTTCCGCTTGGGCAGTGCTCGCCATCCTCACATACTTGAGTATGCTCCGGTGGCTGTGCGCTGTCCGCACGAAAACTGGTTTCACCGATAACGCCTTTACTTTTTCGCGCGTGATTGTGTAATCGATTGTGTAATCACACGGACTTCCTCACGCTCCGCAGGCGTTAGCCCAGTGGTTCTGGAACGTGCCATCAATTCTTCAAACCTCAACTCCAGCACGGAATCAAACATATGTTCGAGTGCATCGTTGAACGTTTTTTCTGCGATGTCCTTATCTGCTATATCGTCCCATGAAGAGAGTTTTTCAAGGGTGGCTGCTTCATTTGTGCCGCGATATAGCTCTAAAAGCTGCCCGGTGGTTAAACCAGGTTGTGCCAGACAGGTGTTCACCAGGTCAATAAAGAGTTTTAATCCTGGCAACTTCGCCTGCTCCAGACCGCTAAGCGGTGGCACACTCGGTGCCAACTCCGGATTCTGCACCAACAGTCCTATCAGTATACGCATGGTTGTGCGTTTTAGCTGTGGAGCCGGGCGCGGGGTGCTGCTTTCCGCAAGCTTTGGCATCAGCTTTTCAAGCTGGTTATCGTCCAGAATGCCCAGTTTGTTTCCCAGTTCCTGACGCAAATAAATGCGTAGTGTTTCACCAGGTACCTGACTAATCAGGGGTAAAGCAAGAGTACTCAGTCGCGCACGGCCATCAGGTGAACTCAAATCAACCTGAGGCATCAGGCTGTTAAAAAGAAACGTCGAAAGCGGTTGAGCATGTTCCATGCGCGCTTCAAATGCTTCTTTTCCTTCTTTACGCACCAGCGTGTCGGGATCTTCACCGTCAGGCAGGAACATAAAGCGCAACTGACGTCCATCCGTCATATAAGGTAGCGCAGTTTCCAGAGCACGCCATGCAGCGTCACGCCCTGCGCGATCCCCGTCATAACAACAAACAACGGTATCCGTCACCCGGAACAACAACTGGATATGGTCAGCGGTGGTTGAGGTGCCCAATGAAGCAACGGCGTACGATATGCCGTATTGCGCCAATGCCACCACATCCATGTAGCCTTCCACAACCAATAAACGTGCTGGTTCAGGCTGGCTTTGCTGTGCTTCATACAGGCCATAGAGCTGGCGGCCTTTATGGAAAATATCGGTTTCCGGGGAGTTAAGGTATTTAGGCTGGCCATCGCCAAGCACTCGTCCACCAAAACCAATTACCCGGCCCCGTTTGTCGCGGATGGGGAACATCACCCTTTCGCGGAAACGGTCGTAACTGCGTCCCTGATCGTTAGTTACCAACATGCCTGCATCCGTCAGAGCTTGACGGTTTTCGCTATTGCCACCAAAACGCTTTAATACGTTATCCCAGCCGGGAGGAGCATAGCCAATGGCGAAGTGTTGAATAACTTCGTTACTTAAACCACGCCGTTCCAGATACTGGCGTGCAGATTCAGCCGATTGTTGAGCCAGGGATTGCTGATAGAAGGCGTTCAAGCCATCCATCAATTGATAAAGACTTTGCCGTTGATGACGCTCAATCTGGCTTGGTCCGCTACCGACTTCGTAAGGCACTTCAAGATTGTGCATCGCTGATAATTCTTCAACGCTTTCGACAAACTCAAGCTTGTCATAGTTCATTAAAAAATCGATGGCGTTGCCGTGTGCCCCACAGCCGAAGCAATGGTAAAACTGTTTTTCACCGTTTACGGTGAAAGAGGGGGTTTTTTCGTTATGGAACGGACAGCACGCATGATAGTTCTTGCCCTGCTTTTTGAGCTTAACACGCGCATCGATCAGATCGATGATGTCGGTGCGAGCCAGCAAGTCATTGATGAAAACACGTGGAATTCGTCCAGCCATAGGCCCCGTTTGGTACTCGCTTTCCTTCAGACATGCGATATTGCAGCAGTGCGAAAGAGCAGGAAGTATGTCAGTTCATGAACGAAAATAAGCCGCGCATTCCTTTCGGAAGCACGGCCTTTACAACTACTACAAGTCTGTTCCGGAGGTGTAAACCTCCAGGATACTAGTACAGACGAGTGCGGCGTGCGTTTTCGCGAGCCAGTTTCTTAGCGTGACGTTTCACAGCAGAAGCTTTAGCGCGTTTACGTTCAGTCGTTGGTTTTTCATAGAACTCACGACGACGAACTTCCGCCAGAACACCTGCTTTCTCACAAGAACGCTTGAAGCGACGCAGTGCTACGTCGAATGGCTCGTTTTCACGTACTTTAATTACCGGCATTAACTCTCACCTTTGATAAATTCGGTTTGCCGCTGACTGAGGCGTCAGCTATTTCAAAATGGTGCGGAATTTTACTGCAACTACTGCTGCTTTGTAAAGCACCGGACAACCAGAAACCTGGCTTTTAAGGCCGGAATCTTCCAGGGGTGCGGATTATACACCACCTACGCCCAGTATGTGAGCAAAGTTTTACAATAAGCGCTCATGGGCTTAAACTTCGCCGCAAGACTTTGAGGTAGAGAACGCCATGCGTGTACTGGGTATAGAAACATCCTGTGATGAAACCGGCATCGCCATTTACGACGATGAAAAGGGTTTATTAGCCAATCAATTGTATAGTCAGGTGAAATTGCATGCTGACTACGGCGGCGTGGTGCCGGAGCTTGCTTCCCGTGACCATGTACGTAAAACCGTGCCATTGATTCAGGCGGCTCTTAAAGAGGCTGGATTAACAGCAAAAGATATTGATGGTGTTGCCTATACCGCCGGACCAGGGCTTGTAGGAGCACTGCTTGTAGGCGCAACAATTGGCCGTTCTCTGGCGTTTGCCTGGGATGTACCCGCTGTGCCGGTGCATCACATGGAAGGGCATTTATTAGCCCCGATGCTGGAAGATAATCCGCCAGAGTTCCCGTTTGTGGCACTGCTGGTTTCCGGCGGCCATACGCAACTGATTAGTGTGACGGGTATTGGCCAATACGAACTTCTGGGTGAGTCAATTGACGACGCTGCAGGTGAAGCCTTTGATAAGACGGCCAAACTATTGGGTCTGGATTATCCTGGTGGCCCAATGTTGTCAAAAATGGCTTCTGAGGGCACTGAAGGGCGGTTTACTTTCCCACGCCCGATGACCGATCGCCCTGGTCTTGATTTCAGTTTCTCTGGTCTGAAAACCTTTGCTGCGAACACTATTCGCGGCAACGAAGCAGACCCGCAAACGCGTGCCGATATCGCTCGTGCCTTTGAAGATGCGGTTGTCGATACCCTGGCAATCAAGTGCAAACGGGCATTGGATCAAACCGGTTTTAAACGTCTGGTGATGGCTGGTGGTGTGAGCGCCAACCGTACACTGCGTGCGCGTATGGCAGAAATGATGGCTAAGCGCCGTGGCGAAGTCTTCTACGCTCGTCCTGAGTTTTGTACCGATAACGGTGCGATGATTGCCTATGCAGGTATGATTCGTTTGAAAGCAGGAACGGTGGGCGAATTAAGCGTAACAGTCCGCCCACGTTGGCCATTGGCTGAGTTACCTGCGGCGTAAAAACTTTGCAGAATTAGTCGAGAAGGAGTGAGCAATCACTCCTTTTTTTTGTCTTTATTTTTGCGCAGTTTCTTCCAGATTTTGGTTTCTTGCCCGCGCCACAAACGCTGAATATTATCGTGATGGCGCATTAAAATCAGGCAAGAAAGCATAGCGACCGGGAAGGTGAACTGCGGTTTGAACCACCAGACATAGAAAGGGGCAATCAGTGCGCTAATTATGGCACCTAGTGAGGAATAACCGCTGAGTAATACACTCAACAGCCAGGTTCCAGCCATCACGCCGGTTAAGTCCCAGCCGATAGGTGCAATAGCGCCAAAGGCGGTCGCAACCCCTTTGCCACCGTGGAAATTAAAGAAAACGGGCCAGATATGGCCAAGACAGGCAGCGATGGCGATAAGCCCAAGCCAGAAAGGTGTCACACCCAGCGCGTAAGCCGCCCAGACGGGTAACATTCC
Source organism: Buttiauxella cochleicola (assembly GCF_021282405.1). Classification (NCBI taxonomy): domain Bacteria; kingdom Pseudomonadati; phylum Pseudomonadota; class Gammaproteobacteria; order Enterobacterales; family Enterobacteriaceae; genus Buttiauxella; species Buttiauxella cochleicola. Next base: position 58,970 of record NZ_JAJSOU010000018.1, on the reverse strand, counting down.
TTTGAGAACATCAAAAATGAGTACCGCTACGGCTGCACCTTTACCGCCAATTCGCAAAACATTGGTCGCACCTGGGTTGCCGGATCCATTCTCTCGTGGGTTAGGGAGACCGGCGATTCGGCAGACCAGGATGGCGCTAGAAATTGAGCCGCAAAGATACGCAAGCAGGATCATGCCAGGCGCGATTGCACTCATAACGCTGTTCCATTTTGAAAGTGTCGTTGTATTCTCTGCATCTGTGGATAATACGCATATTTCGCCGGAAGTGGTATCTGGCGTGACTAAAAACCGGGCAGGGCGTGATGGATATTGTATTTATAGAGCAACTTACTGTAATCACCACTATTGGTGTTTATGACTGGGAACAAACCATCTCCCAGAAGCTGGTATTTGATATCGAGATGGCATGGGATAATAGCCTGGCCGCCAGCAGTGATGATGTAACTCATTGTTTAAGCTATGCAGATGTCAGCGAAGCGGTAATCAACCATGTATCTGGCGGCCGTTTTGCATTGGTAGAACGTGTTGCTGAAGAGGTAGCGCAATTGCTGCTGACTCGCTTTAACTCACCTTGGATCAGGTTAAAAGTCAGCAAGCCAGGCGCTGTGGCACAGGCCGCGAATGTTGGCGTGGTGATTGAGCGTGGCGTTAATCTTAAACTCAGTAAATAAGTTCATCATAGTTAAACCAAAAGTAGGTAACCTGGTCTGAACTGTGATCTTTCGCGGCAGATGCCGCTTTTTTAACGTTTGTTTTTGGGGTTAGAGGATTTTTTTAATGAGCGATCTGCACTCGTTGGTTATTGCCGCGATTCTTGGTGTTGTCGAGGGGTTAACGGAGTTTTTACCCGTCTCGTCCACCGGCCATATGATTATTGTTGGTCATCTTCTGGGATTTGAAGGTGATACCGCGAAAACATTTGAAGTGGTAATCCAGCTTGGTTCGATCTTAGCTGTTGTGGTGATGTTCTGGCGCCGCCTGTTTGGCTTGATTGGCATTCATTTTGGTCGCCAACCGCATGAAGGTACTGGAACAGGGCGTTTGTCGCTGATCCATATCTTGCTGGGTATGGTGCCTGCTGTGGTTCTGGGACTGGTATTCCACGATGCCATTAAATCACTCTTTAACCCTATAAACGTCATGTACGCATTAGTCGTCGGCGGCGTATTGCTGATTGCAGCAGAACTGTTAAAACCAAAAGTCCCGCGTGCTGATGGGGTTGATGACATCACCTATCGTCAGGCTTTTGCAATTGGTTGCTTCCAGTGCTTAGCGTTATGGCCTGGTTTTTCTCGCTCTGGTGCGACAATTTCAGGTGGGATGTTAATGGGTGTTAGCCGTTATGCAGCATCTGAGTTCTCGTTCTTGCTAGCGGTGCCGATGATGATGGGTGCCACGGTGCTGGATGTGTATAAGAGCATCGGTTTCCTAACCATGGCTGATTTGCCAATGTTTGCCGTTGGTTTTATTACCGCATTCATCGTTGCGCTGATTGCGATTAAAACCTTCCTGCAAGTTATTAAACGCATCTCCTTTATCCCGTTCGCAATTTATCGCTTTGCGGTCGCAGCAGTGGTTTATTTCGTCTTCTTCTAAAGTTCTCCACTCAGTAATAAAAAAGCCACTCATATTGAGTGGCTTTTTGTTTGGCGTCTTCGTTTGTGGCAGATATCCATCAGCTAGCGGATGGTAAAGGCGTGGTCAACCCCGCTTCTTTTTTCCATGCTTCCACGGCGGCAATACGGCGGCGCGTTAATTCATCGCGAATTGCGGGTCCGCTAAAACCATCATCAATCACTTCTTTGTTGGTGACGCTTTGCGCCGCATTCCAGGCCGCTCGCAGCAACCTGCCTTGTGGATAATCACTGGCTTCAAAACCAGTGCGCCCACGAGCATCGGCTTCACTGGTTAACGCCACCTGTTCGACGCGCTGTGGTTTGCGCCATGCGTCGATGGCATCGAATAATTTGATGATGGTTTTGGGTTGCAGGATAGAAATCGTATGAATCAGATCGTGATATTCGGCAACCAGTTTGGCGAGGTCACGAATTTCATTCGGCACACGCATGCGCTGGCATAACCGTTCGACAAGTTTTACCCCTGCCGGGCCATGCCCATGGTGACGCGGCCAGAACTCTTTTGGCGTGAGCCCTTTACCGAGATCGTGGCACAGCGTGGCAAAGCGTACGTCAACGTCCGGGCTGAGCTGGGCGGCAATCGCCAGCGTCATCAGAACGTGAATACCGGTGTCGATTTCCGGGTGCCACTTTTCTGGCGCAGGCACACCAAATAGCGCGTCGATTTCCGGGAACAACACTTTCAATGCCCCGCATTTGCGCAGCACATCGAAATAAACCTGTGGGTTACGGCTAGTGAGGGCGTTTTCCGTCTCTTTCCACACGCGCTCCGGCGTGAGGTGCTCAAGTTCGCCGTTAGAGGCCATGGAGGACATTAGCGTCAGGGTTTCTGGGGCAATCTGGAAACTAAGATGGGCGTAACGTGCAGCAAAACGCGCCACGCGTAAAACGCGCAGCGGGTCTTCATTAAAAGCGGGAGAAACATGGCGCAGCAGACGTTTTTCGATATCGGCACGCCCGTTGTAAGGGTCGATAAATTCGCCGTGTTCGTCCTGGGCAATCGCATTGATGGTCAAATCGCGGCGCAGCAAGTCCTGCTCAAGCGTGACATCAGGCGCGGCATAACAGGTAAAACCTGTATATCCCTGGCCTGATTTACGTTCAGTACGCGCGAGTGCATATTCTTCACGTGATTTAGGGTGCAGGAACACCGGGAAATCTTTCCCTACCTGCTGGTACCCAGCATCAAGCATCTCTTGTGGTGTTGCACCAACAACCACCCAATCTTTATCTTTGACCGGTAATCTCAACAACCCATCACGTACTGCACCACCGACCAGATAAATCTTCACGCTTTAATGCCCCTGCATCCAATTACGATAATACGTAAGTGTAGGATACAGGGTTGCAGATTAGTTCATCCAGCGATCTTTCTTCTTGCGGCTTGGGATCATGTGAGGCAGCAACAGGCCGAGCAGCAGACCGAAACCAGCGACGCCGCCGCCATACATAAACCACTGCATAATGATGGCACGTTGCTTGTCATCCAACTGAACATTCGCGGCATCGACTTTCTTCTTTGCGACGATCAATTGGTTCTTAAGTTGTTGATTTTCTTCTTTAAGACCAGTAATTACGCTGTCACTCTGTGCAACTTTCTGCTGCATTTCAGCCGTGCGCTGATTCCAGGTGGTATCGATATTTGTGAGCTTGTCAGTCAGCGTCTTAACCTGGTTTTCAAGGTCCGGCACACGCGTACGCAGGCTTGGATTGGTGCTCAGTTGCGCCAGTGGGATCCAGGAGGTACGGCCATTACTGTCGCGCACCTGGCCATATTTAGTTTCTTCATTGCTTTGCAGCAATGTCACTTCTTCGCCCGCATTTACGGTGCCAAGCAAGCGGTAATTATCCCCAGGACCACTACGCACCCAAGTGTTCAATTCGTCAGATACATAACGTTTTTCATCGGCATGAGCCACTACGGAAACGCTAAGGGAGAGCAAAGTAAGGCAAATTAGGCGGAATTTGTGCATGATTTCGTCGTTATTGTCATAAATAGTGGAACGATAGTAGTGGCATCAGTCTGACGGTGCAATCCGTAAACCTGAATGAGAATCATCCTGGTGTGAATTTGACCAATTGCTCACAGCTTATGGCTCGTCAAAATGCGCGCCACTCATGGTAATTTGGCGAAAAATATTATCTACTGACACCCATCAAACGATTAAGTTCGTCAGGCATTAGCCCGATGTGACACAACCAAAAGTAAAATGACGATGACTCAGGAAATCGAACTCAAATTTATTGTTAATCCAGCTGTACTGGATTCTCTTCGTAACACATTAAATTCGCTGGAAAGCCAGCATAGTGAACCCCGCCAGTTGCTCAACATCTATTATGAAACCGCCGACAACCAGTTGCGCCGTCATGATATGGGTTTACGCATCCGTGGCGATAATGGCCGCTATGAAATGACGATGAAAATCGCAGGCCGTGTCACTGGCGGGCTGCACCAGCGCCCGGAATATAATGTTGAGCTTAGCAAGGCTGAGCTTGACCTGTCGCTGCTGCCAAAAGAAGTCTGGCCTGAGGGCCTTTCTCCGGACGATTTGCAATCCCAGCTAAACCCACTTTTCAGCACTGATTTTGCCCGCGAAAAATGGGTGGTGACGTACGGCAAAAGCCGTATCGAACTGGCGCTGGATCTCGGAGAAGTGAAAGCGGGTGAACTGTCTGAGCCATTGTGCGAGCTGGAACTGGAATTACTCGAAGGCGAGACGGCAGACGTTTTAGCCTTTGCGAAGCAACTGGTTGCTCAACCGGGTTTACGTCAGGGCAGCCTGAGCAAAGCCGCGCGTGGATACCATCTGGTGCAGGGAAATATGGAAAGAGAAATTAAGCCGTTAACGGTATTACGCGTTCCCCCGAAAGCGACGGTTGAACAAGGACTGGAAGGTTCACTGGAACTGGCGCTTAGCCACTGGCAATACCATGAAGAGCTGTGGTTGCGTGGTAACGGCAAAGCGAAAGCACAGGTTCTGGAAGCGGTTGGCCTTGTGCGCTACGCACTGGCGCTGTTTGGCGGCATTATTCCACGCAAGGCGAGTACGCAAGTTCGTGAACTGGTCGCAACTTACGAAACCATGCTGGCCTCTGACCTTAAAGCGCAGGAGCTGGCTTTCAGCGCCGAAAGTAGCCAGGCCAAACTGGCGCTGACCGAGTGGTTGGTAGGGCGTCAATGGCAGAAATTCACCGACGAAAAAGCTAACGTCAAACTGGCGGGTTCGTTTAAGCGTTTTGCGGATACTCATCTTTCGCGCCACGCCGCAGAACTGAAAGAAACTTTCCAGCGCCCGTTAGGTGACAGCTATGCTGATCAACTGCCGCGTCTGGCGCGTGAAACTGGCTCTATCCGTCTGCTGGCAGGCGTTTATGAAGATGCGAAAACGCAACCGTGGTTGGACAACTGGCAAGGGCTGCGTCATGCCATTGCGACGCGCCAACAAGTAGAAATCGAACATTATCGTAATGAAGCTATTGCGCAGGCCCCATTCTGGCTGCATAGCGGAAAATAATCCCCGTCATACTTCGAGTCGCAGGGTTGTTGGCCGCAGGAACTCACCCCAGTCACTTACTCTTGTAAGTTCCTGGGGATTAGTTCCCTTGCCGCCTACCTGCAACTCGAATTATTTAGGGGATACTGTTAACAAGGGATACGACCATGATGTCGCAAGCGCCACTATTACAGCAGCATTTGCAGGCGGCGCTGGCGCGTCTGCCACAAGAGATTGACCGCCAGACGCTAAGCCCTGAGGCTCAGGCTGTGCTGGCGTTTAGTGATTTTGTTTGTGACAGCATGGCAGCTCACCCCGCATGGCTCGAGGAATTACAGCACTCAGCGCCGCTTGCCGACGAATGGCAGCACTACGCGGCCTGGCTGCAGCAAGAGTTGCAGGGGGTCGATAGCGAACTCGCTTTAATGTCCGCACTGCGCCTGTTCCGCCGCCGCATGATGGTGAGAATTGCCTGGTCGCAGGCCTTACAGCAAGTGCCAACTGAAAGCTCTCTCCAGCAGTTGAGTGCGTTGGCAGAAACGCTGATTATCGCCGCCCGTGACTGGCTCTATGCCGCATGCTGCCGCGAATGGGGCACGCCGTGTAACCAGGCGGGTGTCGCACAACCGCTGATGATTCTTGGTATGGGCAAACTTGGCGGCGGTGAGCTGAACTTCTCCTCGGATATCGACCTGATTTTTGCCTGGCCGGAAAACGGTTCTACCCTGGGTGGGCGCCGTGAACTGGACAACGCCCAGTTCTTCACACGCCTCGGCCAGCGCCTGATTAAAGTCCTCGACCAACCGACACAAGACGGCTTTGTTTATCGCGTCGATATGCGCCTGCGTCCGTTTGGCGACAGCGGCCCGTTGGTGGTGAGCTACGCCGCATTAGAAGATTATTACCAGGAACAAGGCCGTGACTGGGAACGCTACGCGATGGTTAAAGCTCGTATCATGGGCGATAACGACGATGTGTGGAGTCAGGAGCTGCGCAACATGCTGCGTCCTTTTGTCTTCCGCCGTTATATCGATTTCAGTGTGATCCAATCCTTGCGAAACATGAAAGGGATGATCGCCCGTGAAGTCCGCCGCCGTGGGTTGACCGATAACATTAAACTTGGCGCGGGCGGCATTCGCGAAACCGAGTTTATCGTTCAGGTATTCCAGCTGATTCGTGGCGGCCGCGAGCCCTCTTTGCAGTCACGTTCGTTGCTGCCGACCCTTAAAGCTATTCAACATTTGCACCTGCTGCCAGAAGGCGATGCCGTCAAACTGAATGAGGCCTATTTATATCTTCGCCGCCTCGAAAACCTGCTGCAAAGCATCAATGACGAACAAACTCAGACGCTGCCTGGGGATGAGCTGAACCGCGCTCGCCTTGCATGGGGCATGAACGCGCAAACCTGGGATGAACTGCAAGAAACGCTGCAACAGCATATGAATGCGGTGCGCCAGGTATTTAACGAGCTGATTGGCGATGATGAACCTGAACCGGGCGAGGATAAACTCTCTGAAGCTTGGCGTGAGTTGTGGCAGGACGCATTGGACGCTGATGCGAATACGCCAGTGTTGGAGCATTTAACGCCGCAAGCGCGTGGCGAAGTTCTGCGTCTGGTAAGTGATTTCCGCCAGGACACTGACAAGCGCACCATTGGCCCGCGTGGCCGCCAGGTGCTGGATCAACTGATGCCGCGCCTGCTGTGCGAGGCTTGTTCCCGCAGCGATGCGCCGTTGCCGTTGTCGCGCTTAACCCCGCTGTTACTCGGCATTGTCACACGCACCACCTATCTTGAGCTGCTGACGGAATATCCGGGAGCGCTGAAGCACCTGATCACGCTGTGTGCTGCGTCGCCAATGATTGCCAGTCAACTGGCACGTTATCCGCTGCTGCTGGATGAATTGCTAGACCCGAATACGCTTTACCAACCGACCGCCACCGACGCCTATCGTGATGAACTGCGCCAGTATTTGCTGCGCGTTCCTGATGACGATGAAGAACAACAGTTGGAAGCGTTGCGCCAGTTTAAACAGGCGCAGCTGTTACGCGTAGCGGCGGCTGACATTACGGGCACGTTGCCGGTGATGAAAGTCAGTGATCATCTGACCTGGCTTGCCGAAGCGATGATCGATGCTGTCGTCCAGCAAGCCTGGGCGCAAATGGTCTTGCGATACGGCCAGCCAAAACACTTACAGAACCGTGAAGGGCGCGGGTTTGCGGTGGTCGGTTATGGCAAACTCGGTGGCTGGGAACTCGGCTACAGTTCCGATTTGGATCTTGTTTTCCTGCACGATTGCCCGTCGGATGTGATGACTGATGGTGAGCGTGAAATTGACGGTCGCCAGTTCTATTTACGCCTCGCGCAACGCGTTATGCACCTGTTTAGCACACGAACCTCATCGGGCATTTTGTATGAAGTCGACGCGCGTTTGCGCCCGTCGGGTGCCGCTGGCATGCTGGTGACTACCGCCGAAGCCTTCGCTGATTATCAGCAAAATGAAGCCTGGACCTGGGAGCACCAGGCCCTGGTGCGCGCACGTATTGTCTATGGCGATCCGCTGCTTAAGCAGGAATTCGATGCAATTCGCCGCAAGATTTTATGTGTGCCGCGTGAAGGTCAAAAACTCCAGACCGAAGTGCGTGAAATGCGCGAAAAAATGCGTGCGCATCTGGGTGGGAAAACCCGTGAACGCTTTGATATTAAAGCCGATGAAGGTGGTATTACCGATATCGAATTTATCACTCAATATCTGGTTTTACGTTATGCGGCGCAGGCGCCAAAATTGACGCGTTGGTCTGACAATGTGCGCATTCTGGAATTAATGGCGCAAAACGACATCATGAGTGATGACGAAGCGAAAGCGCTGACGCATGCTTATGTCACGTTGCGCGATGAACTTCATCACCTGGCATTGCAAGAGCTGCCTGGAAACGTGGCAATGGATACATTCACTCAAGAGCGCGAGCAGGTATTAACAAGCTGGCACAAATGGCTGAGTGAGCCGCAAACACGCGCATAAGATTAATTGTGATATTATCCGCGACAAAATTTTATCCCTCTCTGGAGAGTCAGGAATGAAAGTAACGCTGCCCGAATACAGCCGTGCAGGCGTCATGGTAGTTGGTGATGTGATGCTGGATCGCTACTGGTATGGCCCTACGAGCCGCATCTCCCCGGAAGCTCCGGTGCCAGTGGTGAAAGTCGAGAATATTGAAGAACGCCCTGGCGGCGCGGCTAACGTGGCAATGAATATTGCTTCGCTGGGTGCAAATTCACGCCTGGTTGGCCTGACGGGCATCGACGATGCTGCACGCGCGCTCAGCCAGACGCTGGCCGGTGTGAACGTTAAGTGCGATTTCGTTTCGGTCCCGACTCATCCGACAATCACCAAACTGCGTGTACTTTCCCGCAACCAACAGCTGATTCGCCTCGATTTCGAAGAAGGCTTTGAAGGCGTTGACCCGGAACCTTTGCACGAGCGTATTAGCCAGGCTTTGCCACACATTGGCGCGCTGGTGCTTTCTGACTACGCAAAAGGCGCGCTGGCAAGCGTCCAGCATATGATTAGCCTTGCGCGTGCGGCCAATGTGCCAGTGCTGATTGATCCGAAAGGCACAGACTTTAATCGCTATCGCGGTGCTACGTTGTTGACGCCAAATCTCTCTGAATTTGAAGCGGTTGTTGGCAAGTGTAAGAACGACGAAGAGCTGGTGGAACGTGGTATGAAGCTAATCGCTGAATACGATCTTTCCGCTTTGCTGATTACTCGTTCCGAACACGGTATGACACTGCTTCAGCCTGGCATCGAGCCGTTCCATTTGCCGACGCAGGCGCAGGAAGTTTACGATGTGACCGGTGCGGGTGATACGGTAATTGGTGTGCTGGCGGCAACGCTTGCTGCGGGTAATTCGCTGGAAGAAGCATGCTACTTTGCCAATGCGGCAGCAGGCGTGGTTGTTGGCAAACTGGGTACTTCCACCGTTTCGCCAATTGAGCTGGAAAACGCTGTGCGTGGCCGTGCTGACTCAGGCTTTGGCGTTATGACCGAAGCTGAGCTGAAAGTGGCTGTGGCTAACGCGCGTAAGCGCGGCGAGAAGGTCGTGATGACCAATGGCGTGTTCGACATTCTTCATGCGGGCCACGTTTCGTATCTGGCCAATGCGCGCAAGCTCGGCGACCGTCTGATTGTTGCGGCAAACAGTGATGCTTCAACCAAACGCCTGAAAGGTGAAACCCGTCCGGTGAACCCGCAGGATCAACGCATGATCGTGTTAGCGGCCCTGGAAGCGGTGGATTGGGTTGTGTTGTTTGAAGAAGACACTCCGCAACGCTTGATTGGCGAGATCTTGCCTGACCTGCTGGTCAAAGGTGGCGATTACAAACCGGATGATATTGCCGGGAGTAAAGAGGTCTGGGCCAACGGTGGTGAAGTGATGGTGCTGAATTTTGAAGATGGTTGTTCAACCACGAACATTATTAAGAAGATTCAAAAAGATAGTGGTCAGTAATTGCCACTAAAAAAATGCCCCGGTAACAATAACCGGGGCATTTTTGCCAGAACTGTAGACTTTACTATTCCAGCTAGCGTAAGGGTTACTCTGCCACTACCGGCAGGGACTCAAGCTCTCTGTTGTCGGATTGTTCTTTCCTTTCAACATGTAAGTTCTTATCTACATCTGCAATCAATGCGGGCTGTGCTCTTTTTTCCAGGGCTTTCAATGGTTCGCTCAGTCCAGAAAGTGATCCGCCGGAAAGACCAATTTCATTGAGTAAAGAATCAATTAACGGAGCTTGAGTGCGGTAGGCTAACGCTGCAGACAACGCTTGTTCAGCCAGATTTCCACCCCCAATACCACCGCTAGAGGTTTCGTTGACTGCGCCGCCACGGTTCAAGCCATCAACCTGAATGATCTTAATACCTTCGATAGCTTTCATCGGTTCAACAGATTTTTCAATGACAGCTGGCAGGGATTGCAGCAGCGCCAGTTTGAACTTGAGGCTGGTCTGCTCATCGGAAAGCACGTTGATAGCATCGTTAAGTGCGCGCTGAGCCTCCGCTTCCGCGAGGCCTTTTTTACGTGCAGCTTCTGCCAGTTCAACAATAGCTGCAGCCTGCATTTCTGCCGCATCTTTCTCAGCTCTTGCGCGAACAGTCAGTTCCACAGCTTTAGTTTCCGCATCTTGAGCTGCTGCAATCAATGCCACTTGCTTTGCACGGTCCGCTATCGCGGTTTCTTTGGTTGTAACCACATTTTGTTCCGATCTCACGGCTTCCGAACGGGCATCGTTGGCTCGTGCCTCTGCCTGGGATTGCTGTTCTGATTTGCCTGCAATAGCGATCGCTTTATTTTGTTGCGCAATTTCGGTGACTTGCTGTTGGTCAATCTCTTTGATACGAATTTCTCGTTCGGCTTCAACCTTACGAGTCCGAACCATCTGCTCTCTTTCGATTTCACTTTCCTGGATCTGGCGTTCAGAGAGAATACGGCTTTGCTCCGCTTCCCGATGACGCTCGGCTTCGAACACCGCGATTTTAGCGTTTTGCTCAGCTGTACGGGTTTTAATCTGCTGTTCTTGTTCGAGCGACATAAAAGATTCTTGCTGCGTAATTTCGAGCTTACGTGACAATGCGTCACGGTTTTTCTCGCGTACAGCGACTTCAACATCCTGCTCGACTTCGTTTCTTTCTCGGCGCCTGCGTTCTGTTTCTTGAGTGAGCTTGGTCAGGCCTTCGGCATCAAAGGCATTATTAGGATTAAAATGTTCTTTCTCAGTTTGGTTGAAGTTAGTCAGGGATACACTTTCTAACTCCAGACCGTTTTTGGTAAGGTCTTCTGCAACAGTGTTCTGAACGCCCTGGACAAAGTTTTCGCGGGTGTCCTGGAGTTCATGCATCGTCATTTGCGCAGCGGTAGCTCGCAGCGCATCGACGAATTTATCTTCTACCAGAATGCGTAAATCTTCGGGAGAAAGTGTGCGTTGACCTAATGTCTGAGCAGCGGTGGCAATACCTTCTTTTGTCGGTTTGACTCGAACAAAGAATGCAACCACGACATCGACACGCATGCGATCTTTGGTAATTAAGCTGTCTTTCATCGCCCGGCTAACTTCAAGCTTTAGGGTGTTCATATTAATGACGATGATTTCATGGAAAACAGGCAGCGTAATGGCTCCCCCGCTCATCACAACTTTAAGACCGCCAAGCCCGGTTCTGACAAATGCCTGTTCCGCAGAAGCGCGGTTATATAATCGGGCAAAGATCAAACCGATTATAAAAAGCGTGACCACGACACTGATGGCAGTAACAAGCCACAAGGGCATGGAATTTATTCCTTCAAACATATCTCTTCCTTTTCTAAATTAAAATATCAGGCCAGGGGTTTTTCTCGGCCAAATAGCGTGTGCTCGTTAAACGTTCAATAATGATTATTCTGTCTCCTGAATGCAGTTGGGTTCCTTCTTCAGGTTCAACAAGTAAATAATGTATCTGCCCAAATTTATCTTTCAGCCTTGCTTCGCAAGGTTTACCTGCAATGGCGAGGGAGCCGGTAACGAATGCCAGGCATCCTATAAAACTTTCTTCTGAAACTGCGCTGCTTTCATCATGTGGTAACCAAGGGGCCAGTTTTATGCCCAAAGTATGGACCAAAGGACATGTGAGTATCAGGCTGAAAATAGAAACTAAAAAGGGCGAGAGAGGGGAGCCGAAGAATGTGATTATACAGTATTGACTACAGACGCCGATAAGCCCAAAACATCCCAGTACAAGGCATAGTACGACCATAAGGGGGATTCGACCTACGTTCAGATAGTCTAAAAATTGTATAGCCGGGGATTCATGAGTACTGATATGGATGTGCTCAAAATGAGCATCCAGCGCGCCCGATAAATACCATCCTAAAAGAAGTGAAATAAGCTCAGCAATACCCAGAAGAATTAATATGGTGAAGGCACATAAAAAAGGGCTGTAGTCATACGTAAGTAAATTCATGAGTGGAAATTTCCCTTTTTATAATATTCGCATAAGTTATAAATTAATTTAATACATAAATAATGTGAATTATAAAATTACGATGCGAATGAGTACTGGGAAAATATAGCCTTGGAAAGGCGCGGGTCAATCTTTTCTGAGGCAAACGAAGCTAATATTCAGAAGTTTCGCAACTAATTATGCGAATTAATCAAGGGATGAGAATCAGGAATACGCTCCCTGATGAAAAGGGAGCGAATTTTTACATCTGCGGTTCAGTTGGAGGAGTAACTTCCGGTGCCTGAACGCTACGATTCTCAAGCTCGGTTAAACGCTGCTCCAGTAAAGCCAGTTTTTCTCGGGTGCGCAGTAGCACTTGAGTCTGCACATCAAACTCTTCACGGCTCACCAAGTCCAGGCGAGTTAACTGCGACTGCAAAACCTGGCGAACTTTTTTCTCGACATCATCCCCGAATTCACGAATCCCTTTCGGCATTGACTCGTGGACCTGGCGTGCGATCTGTTCAATTTTTTTCGGGTCAATCATAGCGGCTTCCATAATCTTACGGGATTGTCTGCCTTAATTGTAATGCCTGCATGGCTGGTTAGAAACCCGAAATGTTATAAGGTTTGCCGTTGCCAGAGAAAATCATCGGCGTTATAGTAAGTCTGCTTATTCTCAGGGCGGGGTGTAACTCCCCACCGGCGGTAAATCAGCGAACGCTGAAAGCCCGCGAGCGCTCCAGAGCAATCTGGAGGTCAGCAGATCCGGTGTAATTCCGGAGCCGACGGTTATAGTCCGGATGGGAGAGAGTAACGACTAAGCTCAAGCTTTTAAGCCTGCTCACGTTATTTTTATAGCTCCTAAGACTGCCCTGATTCTGGTAACCATAATTTTAATGAGGTTTTTTTACCATGAATCAGACGCTCCTTTCTGCATTTGGCACCCCTACACAGCGCGTAGAACACGCTCTTGAAGCACTACGTGAAGGCCGCGGGGTTATGGTTCTTGACGATGAAGATCGCGAGAACGAAGGTGACATGATTTTCCCTGCGGAAACCATGACCGTTGAGCAAATGGCTCTGACCATTCGCCACGGTAGCGGTATTGTTTGCCTGTGCCTGACTGAAGAACGCCGTAAACAACTCGAATTGCCAATGATGGTTGAGAACAACACCAGTGCTTATGGCACCGGGTTTACTGTGACTATCGAAGCTGCAAGTGGTGTAACTACCGGTGTTTCTGCTGCAGACCGTATTACGACTGTGCGTGCCGCGATTGCTAATGGCGCAAAACCAAGCGACCTGAACCGCCCGGGCCATGTGTTCCCGCTGCGTGCTCAGCCTGGTGGCGTGTTAACGCGTGGTGGTCACACTGAAGCAACCATTGATTTGGTAACGCTTGCTGGTTTTAAACCGGCTGGTGTTTTGTGTGAACTGACCAACGATGATGGCACCATGGCGCGTGCACCTGAGTGCATCACCTTTGCTCGCCAGCACAATATGGCTGTTGTAACGATTGAAGACCTGGTGGAATACCGCCAGTCTCACGAACGCAAAGCAAGCTAACTAGCGAGCTAAAAAGCAAAAAGCCCGGTTATTACACCGGGCTTCTTTTTTAGCCGATTCCGTTGCTTTGCAGCAGCGTCAGGCTAAACCCCATCACCGCCATACCGCAAAGCACACCGTAACTTGGATTGTTATGTGGATCGATTTCTTTAGCGAGTGGCATTAGTTCATCAACTGACAATGCCACCATAATGCCTGCTACGGCGGCCATAATGGCAGCCATTAAAACTGGCGAAATCATCGGGCCTAAAATCAGCCAGGCGAGTACACCACCGAGAATTTCCGCAAGTCCCGAAATCCCTGCCCAGAAGATGGCTTTGCGTTTTGAACCCGTAGCCGCGTAGACCGGGCCCGCCACGGCCAAACCTTCAGGAATATTGTGCAATGCTACTGCGAGCGCAATCCCCATCCCTAATTCCAGGTTACTACTGGCAGTTACAAACGTTGCTACCCCTTCAGGGAAGTTGTGCAGGCTAATACCCAGCGTCAGCAGCAATGCGGTGCGGCGTAAATTACGCGGCTGTGGCTTGCTGTCCATCAAATCTTGCGGATGCGCATGGGGTAGGGCGCGATCGAGTGCGAAGTAGCCCAGCAAACCCAGCATAAACATGCCATAACCCAGTACCGGCGACATTCCCTCGGTATGGAGTGCGGCAGGCAGCATCTCCATTAAAGAGATAAGCAGCATAATGCCCGCTGCAAAGCCGAGGGAAAATGCCAGCACACGGTTTGATGGCTTCTGGCCGAGCACGCCAAGAAAAGCACCAATGAAAGTGGCTCCCCCTGCTAATAGGGTCAGGATCAAGGGTACTGACATTTATCACTCCTTTTGATAATGATTCTCATTCATATTAATGGGCGATGTGATAAAAATCGAGAGCCAGTTGAGAAGCTTTACACATCGCTTACATTCAAATTTCCTGAAGATCTTCATCATTCTTATCTGAGTTCTTCATAGCGTAAAAGCGCGTACTGTAGTTTTCATAAACTGAATGACCCGATTAAAGGACACCACCATGACAACTCAACGAATGCCTGCGCTCTTCCTCGGACACGGTAGCCCAATGAACGTGCTGGAAGATAACCAATATACCCAAGCCTGGCGCCATTTGGGAGAGACGTTACCGCGCCCAAAAGCTATTGTGGTGATATCTGCACACTGGTTCACTAAAGGCACGGGTGTTACGGCAATGGAAACGCCAAAAACTATCCATGATTTTGGTGGTTTCCCACAGGCTCTCTACGATACTCATTATCCGGCACCGGGTTCCCCTGAGCTGGCACAACAGTTGGTCGATTTGATGGCCCCCGTTCCGGTGATGCAAGACAAAGAAGCCTGGGGGTTTGACCACGGCTCCTGGGGTGTACTTATTAAGATGTACCCTAATGCCGATATTCCAATGGTGCAACTCAGTATCGACAGCACGAAACCGGCGGACTGGCATTTTGAAATAGGCCGCAAGCTGGCGACATTGCGCGATCAGGGCATCATGCTCATTGCCAGTGGTAACGTGGTTCATAACCTGAGAACTGCGCGCTGGCACGGTGAAAACACGCCATATCCGTGGGCAGAATCATTTAACCAATACGTTAAAGACAATCTCACCTGGCTTGGGCCGGTAGACGAACACCCATTGGTTAACTACCTGGAACATGAAGGTGGATCGTTATCTAACCCAACAGCGGATCACTACCTGCCACTGTTATATGTTCTCGGGGCATGGGATGGTAAAGAGCCAGTTACACTGCCGACAGACGGTATTGAGATGGGATCGTTGAGTATGCTTTCTGTGCAGATTGGCTAACTTACCCGTCATACTTCAACTTGCAGAGGTGTTGACTACGCTCACTCACCCCAGTCACTTACTCATGTAAGCTCCTGGGGATTTGTTCTCTTGCCGTCTACCTGCAAGCTGAATTATTTAGGGTAAGAATATGATGCTAGTTTCGAGTATTTTTATATTTACTCTACAAACACATGCGGATAGAAGCGCGAAAGATCCTGAGTGATCAGCTCGCGATCTTCACGAATGCCAATACCTGCAGGTTGATCGTTGATAAGCCAGCTACCGATCAGCACATAACTGTCGCCAAATTTAGGCAACTGATAGAATTCCTGCACGATCATGCCTTCTTCACCGTAAGGGCCATCGACACGGGCAATTTCTTCGCCGTTTTCGATGATCTTCACATTTGCACCTTCCCGGGAGAAGATTGGCTTCACCACGTATTTATCCATCGCCGGATAGTTATCTTCGGCGAAATAAGCAGGCAGCAAGTTTGGATGATCCGGGAACATTTCCCACAGCATTGGCAGCAATGCCTTGTTGGAGATAATGCTCTTCCAGGCAGGCTCCAGCCAGCGAACGCCAGCATCTTCGAGTTTGGTGGAGAACACTTCACGCAGCATGAATTCCCATGGATAGAGCTTGAATAGGTTACTGATAACCTGATCCTGCAAATCGGTGAACTGGCCTCTCTCGCCCAGACCGATATCTTCCATGTAGACGAATTCGCTCGCCACTTCTGCTTCAGCTGCACAATCTTGCAAATACTGAACCGTGCCGCGATCTTCTGTGGTGTCCTGGCAGCAGGCGAAATGCACCAGATTGAAGCCGTGTTGCTGTTTTAATTCAGCAAAACGTTCAATCAGCTTCTCTTGCAGGCTGTTGAACTGATCGCTTCCTTCAGGCAGATTCCCTGCCTGAACTTGGTCTTCAAGCCAGATCCACTGGAAGAATGCCGCTTCGTATAACGAAGTTGGGGTATCGGCGTTATTTTCCAGGAGCTTAGGTTCACCCACGCCATCCCACGCGATATCCAGACGGGAGTAGAGAGACGGCTGCTGCGAACGCCAGGACTGGCGCACAAATTCCCAGGTGTGTTTCGGGATGCGGAATTTGGCCAGCAGCTCATCACTGCTCACCACTTTTTCGACAACTTTCAGGCACATCTGGTGCAGTTCAGCGGTGACTTCTTCCAGGCGTTCAACTTGAGCGAGCGTTAGCTTGTAATATGCGTCTTCACACCAGTACGGCTCGCCATACATGGTGTGAAAGTTAAAACCGTATTCAGTGGCTTTCTCGCGCCAATCCGGGCGCTCAGTAATCGCAATTCTTTCCATAATTTCTTAGCCACCCATGGAGCGAGAAGAACCTGTTGCGCTGTTACTGCGCTGCATAGTTGATTGTTTGGCAACTGAGTCACCGAAACCGCCACGAGTCACTGTACTGGTGGTTGCAGGTTTTGGTGCCATGGCAGTTTTTGGAACTGTCGCGGTACGGCCAGGTGTGGCTGCACCATAGCTTTTGCCGGTGGCATCAGCATATTTACCGTAAGCCGGGCTTGCTGGATTTTTAGAGCTAAACAACGGTTGCTGCGCGAAACCCGCACCGCCGCCCATCAGGCGACCCATCATGTAGCCTGCCATCAGCGGCATCCAGAAGCTGCCACTTTGTTGTGGCTGAGCCTGAGCTTGTTCACCAGCCATACTGGCTTGTGCAGGGGCTTGCTGACATTGGCCTTCACCAAACTCAGCAATACATTCTTCGCGCGAAGCGTATTTCGGTGCGGTACGTTCTGCTTCTTTCAGCGCGTTGTTAAAGGCAGTAGTACATTCAGCACTTTTACCAGGGTTGGCCTGCGAGCAGTCATCCGCGTTTTGATACATGGAAACTGTTTCGTCATTTTGTTCGCAACCGGCAAGCATAAACACAGCGGTAACGGCCAGTGCGACCGGCGTTAAATGGCGAGCGTTCCAGCTTTTGCGGAACGATGCGTGATTTATGATTTTTGTCCGTTTCATTGTTCTGTCCTGAGCCCAAAGGAATGAAGCTAATATTGCGTTTAGAATAGGGGATGAATGGTTGAAATTAAAGCGATGACGGCTGTTTGGAGGGAGATCTTTACTTTGCCTTACGTTCACGTGCGTAAGTTGTGACGGGGGCATGTTGTCATGCCCCCGAAATACATGATCAGTTACCGAATGGGTTAGCTGATTTTTTGTTTGTTGCAGTGACCGGAGTGGCTTTTGCTGGTGTTGCCGTCTCAGTGGTTGCGGCTGTATCAGCGGAGTAACCATCTGCGCGAGCATTCTGGTCTGGCGTTTCTGGCGCGACGCTTTCGGCAGTAGTTGGTACTGGTTTGCCTAATGTGCCGTTCAACGCAATCAGATCTTGTTCGTTAAGCGTACCCAGAGCTGATTTAATATTCAGCTGGTTGATCAGGTAGTTATAACGAGCACTAGAGAGCTGTTGTTTTGCGTTATACAGCGTAGTCGTCGCATCCAACACATCAACGATGGTACGTGTACCTACGGAGTATCCTGCTTCCATTGCATCTAAAGAGCTTTGGGCAGAGACAACCGCTTGTTTATAAGCGTTGATGGTACTGATAGAGGCGTTAACGTTGTTAAACGAAGAACGAACTGTTTGCACCACGCTACGATGTGCACTTTCCAGTTGCTCACTTGCGCCTACAAAGTTGTATTGCGCTTGTTTCACCTGAGAAGTTACAGAACCGCCGCTATACAATGGCAAAGAGAAATTCAGACCGATTTTATTCTGACCAACACCCTTATCATCGTACGCCTGGCTGGTGGTTTTAGAGCCGCTGTAGTCAGTATCAGAAACACCTGTCGAAGCGGTTAAGCCCACGGTTGGCATATGGCCAGTTTCAGCGTAACGAATTTGCTCGCGCGCCAGGTCCTGAGACAGACGTGCCTGTAACAATGCCAGGTTACGCTTTTCTGCTTCTTTCAGCAGGTTATTCACCGCGTCAGGCTTGTTGGTTTTGAAGCCATCAACATTCAGCGAAGCCAGAGAAGGATAGTAGTTACCGGTGACCTGGCGCAGCGTTTCTACCGCGTTATCCAGATTATTCCGTGCAGTCACTTCGTTCGCTAATACGTTATCGTATTGTGCACGGGCGTTCTGAACGTCTGTGATGGCTACCAGGCCTACGTTAAAGCGCTGAGTAGTTTGATCTAACTGGCGATAAATAGCCTGTTTCTGCGCTTCTGTGTAGGAGAGGGCGTCAATGGCACTCAACACATTGAAATAGGCGGTCGCTGTATTCAGGATCAGCGTTTGCTGATCTGTCTGATAAGTGACGTCCTGGATACCAGCAGATTTTTCTTGCAGGGTTAGCGCACGCCATTTCGACATATCAAAAATAGTTTGCGTTAATTGCAAAGAGGCACTGGTCGTATTGGAGTCGATGCCATTCGAATCGCGGAAGCCATTGCTGTATTCATAATCAGCACCAAGGCCTAGCTGTGGCAGTAATGGACTACGTGCTTCGTTGATTTTTTCGAATGCGGCATCACGGTCAGCAGCGGACTTACGCAAGTCCGGGTTGCTTAAACGTGCCTGCTGATAAACCTGCATCAGGTTTTCTGCCTGGCTCATGGCACTGAAACCCGTTAGGCTCAGACCGATAAGAATTGGGAGCAGTTTCTTCATTTGCATTCCTTGTTGTGAAGCAGAAATTGTTTGTTAGCGCTGACAAGAGCCGAAAATGATCGCCGATTCTAGCAGAGTCTGCCAGCTGGGAAGCTTGGCGTAATGTGCCATCTGCCCTTAATTTTCATCAATCTACCACATAGGAAATGAAACGGCAGTCATACCAACTTGAATTCGCACATTTCATGACCATAAAAATATCAGGAAACCAATATGACTAAGCAAAAAGATCAACTTGTCACGTTAGGTAAAAACGATGTTGAAATTATTGCACGGGAAACGCTTTATAGCGGTTTTTTTTCGCTAGATCTTTATCGCTTTCGCCATCGCCTGTTTAATGGCGAAATGAGTGGTGAAGTTCGGCGTGAAATTTTAGAACGCGGGCATGCTGCAGTACTGCTACCCTATGACCCTGTGCGAGACGAAGTTGTATTGATAGAGCAGATTCGGATTGCTGCCTATGACACAAGTGAGAGCCCATGGCTGCTCGAACTGGTTGCAGGAATGATTGAAGAAGGTGAAAGCGTCGAAGACGTTGCGCGCCGTGAAGCAATCGAAGAAGCGGGTCTGGTAGTAGGTCGAACAAAACCTGTTATCAACTACCTTGCAAGCCCGGGTGGGACCAGCGAACGTTTATCTATCCTGGTGGGGGAAGTGGATGCTTCGAACGCGCAGGGTATACATGGTCTGGCAGATGAAAACGAAGATATTCGTGTTCATGTCGTGAGCCGGGAACAGGCTTATCAGTTAGTAGAAGAAGGGAAAATCGATAACGCAGCTTCAGTCATCGCACTGCTTTGGCTGCAATTGCATCATGAGAAATTAAGAGCCGAGTGGAACAACTAAACATGAAGCGCTACACACCTGACTTCCCGGAAATGATGCGTCTGTGCGAAACCAATTTCGCACAACTACGACGTCTGCTTCCTCGTAATGATGAGGTAGGTGAAAAAGTCACTTACCAGGTCAGTAGCGCCCAATATCGGCTCACTATTATTGAGTCGACACGTTATACAACTCTTGTGCAAATCGAACAAACGGCCCCAGCTGTGAGCTATTGGAGCCTACCATCGATGTCTGTGAGGCTATATCATGACGCGATGGTCGCGGAAGTGTGTTCAAGTCAGCAGATCTTTCGCTTCAAAGCGCGTTATGATTATCCTAATAAAAAGTTGCATCAACGCGACGAAAAGCATCAAATTAACCAGTTTCTAGCCGATTGGCTGCGTTATTGTTTGGCGCATGGAGCGATGGCGGTTCCGGTTTGTTAGTGAGGGTGAAACCTAAGGACACCATTTGGAAAGCCTGTTAAATCTTCCTGTGGCCGGTGGGGGCCAGATCAGGATCTTGCAAATTACAGATACCCACCTGTTCTCTGGAAAGAACGAAACGCTGCTTGGTATCAATACCTGGATGAGTTATCAGGCTGTTATTGACGCCATCCTCGCTGAGCAGCGTCATTATGACCTTATCGTTGCAACTGGGGATTTGGCCCAGGATCACAGTGCGCAAGCCTACCAACACTTTGTTGAAGGCATCGCGGAGATTCCTGCGCCCTGCGTTTGGCTCCCTGGTAATCACGATTTCCAACCGGCGATGTTCAGCTCGTTGCTGGAAGCCGGAATTTCCCCGGCTAAACAAGTTTTCTTAGGCGATAGCTGGCAGATTTTGTTGCTGGACAGCCAGGTATTTGGTGTTCCACATGGTGAATTGAGCGACTATCAGCTCGACTGGCTAGAGCGCAAACTCGCTGGTGCGCCTGAACGCCATACTCTATTGCTGTTGCATCATCATCCAGTCCCTGCGGGCTGTAGTTGGCTGGATCAACATAGCCTGCGCAATGCCGCTGAGCTTGATAACGTGCTGCAAAAATTCCCAAAAGTGAAAACTCTGGTGTGTGGGCATATTCATCAGGAGTTAGATCTCGACTGGAATGGTCGACGTATGCTGGCAACACCTTCGACTTGCGTGCAATTCAAACCTCACTGCTCCAACTTCACACTCGATACCATCGAGCCGGGTTGGCGTTGGCTGGAACTTCATCCAAACGGTGAGGTGACCACGGAGGTTTGCCGCCTGAAGGGTGCGGTATTTAACCCTGATACCGCGTCAGAAGGGTATTGATGTCAACGCTACTTTACTTACACGGCTTCAACAGTTCGCCGCGTTCAGCCAAGGCCACGAGTTTGAAAGCGTGGCTTGCGCAGAACCATCCTCATATCAATATGATTGTACCGGAACTCCCACCGTATCCTGCCGATGCGGCAGAGTTGCTGGAGTCGTTGGTGCTGGAGCATGGTGGCGAACCGCTAGGTGTAGTTGGCTCGTCTTTGGGCGGCTATTACGCCACCTGGTTGTCGCAATGTTTTACGCTCCCAGCGGTAGTGGTGAACCCGGCAGTCCGGCCTTTTGAACTGCTGGTGGATTATCTCGGCACCAACGAGAACCCCTACACCGGGCAGCAATATGTGCTAGAGTCTCGCCATATTTACGATCTTAAAGTCATGCAAGTTGACCCGTTAGATTCGCCAGATCTCATCTGGTTGTTGCAACAAACGGGTGACGAAGTGCTTGATTATCGCCAGGCGGTTGCGTACTACACCCCCTGTCGCCAGACGGTAGAATCCGGTGGCAATCACGCCTTTGTAGGCTTCGAAGATTATTTCACACAGATCGTCGACTTTCTTGGCCTGCACTAAGGCCTGATGTCGGATTCCTGTTTCGCTATCTGAACGAATAAACCATGACGCAATCCAGTTATAACGCCGATGCCATTGAGGTACTCACCGGGCTTGAGCCTGTTCGCCGCCGCCCCGGGATGTACACCGACACCACCCGTCCAAACCATTTGGGCCAGGAAGTCATTGATAACAGCGTGGATGAAGCGCTGGCAGGCCATGCGAAGCGTGTTGATGTTATTCTTCATGCCGATCAGTCATTAGAAGTTATTGATGACGGGCGCGGCATGCCGGTAGATATCCACCCGGAAGAGGGCGTTCCGGCGGTCGAGCTTATCCTTTGCCGCCTGCATGCGGGCGGTAAATTCTCCAACAAAAACTACCAGTTCTCTGGTGGTCTGCACGGCGTGGGCATTTCTGTCGTTAACGCCTTGTCCAAACGCGTTGAAGTCACCGTGCGTCGTGATGCGCAGGTTTACAGCATCGCGTTTGAAAACGGCGATAAAGTCCAGGAACTGGCGGTGGTCGGCACCTGCGGCAAACGCAATACCGGCACCAGTGTTCACTTCTGGCCAGATGCATCGTTCTTCGACAGTCCACGTTTCTCCGTTTCTCGTTTAAGCCATTTGCTGAAAGCCAAAGCGGTACTTTGCCCGGGTGTAGAGATCACTTTTACCGATAAAGTGAACAACACCGAGCAGCGCTGGTGTTATCAGGATGGTCTGCAAGACTATCTGTGCGAAGCGGTAAACGGCCTGCCGACGCTGCCTGAAAAACCGTTCGTCGGTAATTTTGCCGGTGACGTTGAGCAAGTTGACTGGGCGCTGCTGTGGTTGCCAGAAGGTGGCGAACTGCTGACGGAAAGCTACGTTAACCTAATCCCAACCATGCAGGGCGGTACGCACGTCAACGGTTTGCGTCAGGGTCTACTTGATGCAATGCGCGAGTTTTGCGAATACCGCAACATTCTGCCGCGTGGCGTAAAACTCTCTGCGGAAGATATCTGGGAACGTTGCGCTTACGTGCTCTCCGTTAAAATGCAGGATCCTCAGTTCGCGGGGCAAACCAAAGAACGCCTGTCATCGCGTCAGTGCGCTGCTTTCGTTTCCGGTGTTGTGAAAGACGCTTTCAGCTTGTGGCTGAACCAGAATATTCAGATTGCAGAACAACTCGCTGAGCTGGCTATTTCCAGCGCCCAGCGCCGTATGCGTGCCGCCAAAAAAGTGGTGCGTAAGAAACTGACCAGTGGCCCGGCATTGCCTGGCAAACTGGCTGACTGTTCTGCACAAGATTTAAGCCGCACCGAACTGTTCCTGGTGGAAGGGGATTCCGCTGGCGGTTCTGCTAAACAGGCTCGTGACCGTGAATACCAGGCGATCATGCCGCTCAAAGGTAAGATCTTAAACACCTGGGAGGTCTCGTCGGATGAAGTGCTGGCGTCGCAAGAAGTGCATGATATTTCTGTCGCGATCGGTATCGATCCGGACAGCGAAGATCTAAGCCAACTGCGCTACGGCAAAGTTTGTATCCTTGCGGATGCGGACTCCGATGGTTTACATATCGCCACGCTGCTGTGCGCGTTGTTCGTGCGCCACTTCCGCTCGCTGGTTCGCGGTGGTCACGTTTATGTCGCGATGCCACCGCTTTACCGTATCGACCTCGGTAAAGAGGTTTACTACGCGCTGGATGAAGAAGAAAAAGCAGGTGTGCTTGAGCAGCTTAAGCGTAAGAAAGGGAAACCGAACGTGCAGCGCTTTAAAGGACTGGGCGAGATGAACCCGCTGCAATTACGTGAAACCACGCTTGATCCAAATACTCGCCGCCTGGTGCAGCTCACCATTGACGATGAAGACAACGACAAAACAATGGCAATCATGGATATGTTGCTGGCGAAGAAGCGTTCTGAAGATCGTCGTAACTGGTTGCAGGATAAAGGCGATATGGCAGATCTCGACGTCTAATGTCCCTAAGAGTAAATTGATACATTAGCTTAGCTTTGAGCATGGAAGCTCTGGTCAGGCTGTAAAATATCAGAACCAGCTCGTAAGATTTAATTTGAAAATTATTTTTTGATTTCCGGCGATTATATGGAATTGTCGGAAATCGATTCTTTTGCGATATCGAAGTAAAACCCCTCCTATGCCCCCAATGTATCTAAAAAATCGGATAAAGGAACTGGGCGGTGATACAAATAGCCTTGTTGATAATCAACGTTGTTATCATGCAAATATTTTGCCTGTTCCTTAGTTTCAACACCTTCCGCAATAACTTTTAAATTCAGTGATTTTGATAATGAGACAACATTTTCTACAATATGGTGAGAGATAGCATCAAGACCAATCATTTTAATAAAACTACGGTCAATTTTAATATAGCTTACTGGGAATTTTTGGAGGTAGTGGTGAGTGGCATACCCTGTTCCAAAATCGTCAAGAGCAAAAAGTATATTGAGATTCTTAAGCGCCACAGCGCCCTTTATCGCAATTTTAGCATCAGTATTAAAGTTTCTTTCTGTTATTTCGAATATGGTAGTTATCGAATTACAACTTTCTTTAAATGATTTGCTTTTTGTAACTAGCTCTGGATCTTCTAAATGTTCAGGAGAGATATTAATTGATAAGTGAAAATCTTTTGGCAGTTTATGTGCTTTGTCTTGTAAGATTTTTTGCACATTTTCAAGTAATTGATGCGTTATCTTAATAATGATGCCACTTGATTCCATTGCCGGAATAAATGTATTTGGAGGAATGAGTCCCATTGTTGGATGTTTCCATCTAAGAAGTATCTCACAACCAATGATTTTATTGTTTCTTGTGTCTATTATAGCTTGTGCAAAAGGTATGAACTCATTTTTTCTCATCGCGCGAAGCATATATCTTTTAGAAAGAAAGTTATAGTGAGAAAACGATTGAAGGAATATAACGGAAAAAACAATAAATGTTATAATACCTATTGGTAATCCTGCTTGAGTTATTACTCTAATAACTTTTTCTTGTAGGGTTGTATATTGCTCAATATAGAGTATACCGCTTAATATCTCTTTGTTGGTATAGTTAGAGTAAACCCCACCTTTAGTTTCAACGATCGAGGAAATCGCGTTATTGGATGTATCATTATCACTAGAAATTATAATTTTATGATTCTTATCAAATACAGTAACATGATAATTATTGTCATTACTCTTGACTATTTTATTTATATAATTAAGGTTGAGATCAAGAGAAATAGCCCCTGTGAATTCATCTTTATTATAAACAGGTGCTGTAACCGTTAATATCTGCCCCTTTCCAGCAATATCAATATAAGGAGTCGTGATTTTGACCTCACGCTTCGGATTGTTTTCTGGTGTAATTAAATACCAGAATGGATCGGTATACATACCTGGATTAAAATAATAAGTACTAATCTCTTTTTTAGATGAATAAGGGGCTATATAGACGAATGAGTTTTTTGAGGTGTAGTAAATCCATGAATATAATTTGGTAAAGTAACCATCCCCTACATCAATGTTAAGAGACGCTGCAGCATTTGCTTCATTTTTTGTCTGAGGATTTAACTTCTCATAAGCACCAAGTCCACTAATCATCCCTCCGGAAATATTCTTGTGTGGTGTTATTTTAAAATGCCAATTCTCTGATGCGTTAATGTTCTTATTTGGCATTGAAATGGTGTTGTAGCTATTGTTAGATTGTAAATTGATTTCCATCTGTTTTCGTAGCATTTCGCATAATACAATACTGACATTTATTTTTTCACTTATGCTTTTTATATATGAATCAACAGTTTCATTTATACGTACAGTATCTTTTTCCCAATATGAGCCCAACATGGCAGCAACGCAAACCACCCAAATTACTAACAATAGATGCTTTTTATTCATTATTAATGAGACAGTTATGAGTTTTTTGTGCATCATTATATAAGTAATTTCATCTTCTATTCAATATATAGATTTGGATGTTTCTGGATGGTGTTATTTTACAAGTTTTTTTAAATTATATGAATTACCGAATTTTCATCAGTAGGGTAATTATTGAGTTATTCATTATATTTATTGCAGTAACCATAAAGCGATTGAATTATGGACTCATTATCCCGGCAGAAATCCTTGCTCTTTTTGAAAATAAAGACACCCATTTCGCTTTCCAAATCAGCCTTGCAGGTTAAAAATCTTCTCTGCTCGCTTCAATTCCTGACGGTTCCTTCTCCCCTTGCGCATGACCCTCCTCACATTTTTCCCGTTTGCAGCTTGAAATAGTAATACTCCATCCGCTATTCTTTTTTGGAGTTAAACTTCATTTGAATTTGCAAGGCGGAGCAGAATGTCACTACTAACAAAATTAGAACAAAGCGTGCGTGATTGTGGGGGGCTCATCGTCTCCTGCCAGCCCGTACCCGGAAGCCCAATGGACAGGCCCGATATCGTGGCAGCAATGGCGCAGGCTGCCGTATCTGCGGGGGCTGTTGCCATCCGCATTGAAGGAATCGCCAATCTGGAAGCGGTACGGCCACTTATTTCAGTTCCAATTATTGGCATTATGAAACGCGACCTGGAAGATTCTGCTGTGCGCATCACTCCGTTTTTGCATGACGTTGATGCGCTCGCAAACGCCGGGGCCGATATTATTGCCTTTGACGCAACATTCCGCCCACGCCCGGTGGCCATTGATGAACTGATTGCACGTATTCACCATCATGGATTACTGGCAATGGCAGACAGCTCAACGGTAGAAGAAGGCCTCAATTGCAAACACAAAGGCGTTGAGTTCATTGGCACAACGATGTCTGGGTACACCACTTCAGTTACGCCTGAAGGGCCGGATCTGATGATGGTGTCCGAGTTAAGCGACGCTGGCTGCCGCGTCATTGCTGAAGGTCGTTACAACTCCCCTGAGCTGGCATCACAGGCTATCAATCATGGCGCATGGGCTGTTACTGTTGGTTCAGCCATCACCCGTATTGAACATATTTGCCAGTGGTTCAGCGATGCTGTTAAGCGCTAAGCCGGAGAAGACGATGAACACACTTGCCATTGATATCGGCGGCACAAAACTGGCCGCGGCGCTTATCAACTCACAGCATGAAATCTCTTTACGCACGGAAATTCCCACTCCGGCTAATGCCAAGCCACAAGCTCTGGAGCAGGCTTTGGCTGATTTGGTTGCAGCCTATGAGGGGAAAGCACAGCGAGTGGCGATTGCCTCTACAGGTATTATTGATAACGGAATTCTTACCGCGCTAAATCCAGATAATCTCGGTGGCCTGAATCATTTCCCGTTGCAGGCAACCGTTGAACGCCTCACAGGGTTGCCGTGCGTGGTTCTCAACGATGCGCAGGCTGCCGCCTGGGCAGAATATTGCTATCTGTCAGATCAATTCAAACACGTTACGTTTATTACGGTTTCCACTGGAGTAGGTGGTGGCATCGTTATCAATGGCGAATTGCTAACGGGTCCTCATGCCTTCGCAGGCCATATTGGGCACACTCAGGCCGATCCGAATGGTCCAATGTGTGGTTGCGGACGCGTTGGTTGCGTTGAGGCTATAGCCTCCGGGCGCGCCATTGCAGCAGGGGCTCAGCACGATCTTTTGGGCAAAAATGCCCGTGAAATCTTTGCCTTGGCGCAAGAAGGCAACGAGCAGGCACAACAACTATTTGCGCGTTCAGCACAGGCGATTTGCCAACTGATCGCCAATCTTAAAGCCCTGCTGGATACCGAATGTATCGTGCTAGGCGGCAGCGTCGGGCTTGCTCCGGGTTACCGTATACAGGTGGAAAAGCAGCTCGCAACACTACCTGCGGCATTCTATGTTCCTGTTTATTCCGCTCACTATCAGCATGATGCTGGGTTAATGGGGGCTGCCCTCTGGTCTGAACATCACGCAGTCTGATCATTTATAAAATTTAAAATTCAGACAGTTACTTCATCCTAATAAAACCATAAGTAGGAAAGTGCCATAATGACTCACTCTTTCGGCATCTTTAATTACGTTGTTCTTTTCGGTTATTTACTGGCAATGATGTTAGTCGGTGTCTATTTTTCAAAGCGGCAGAAAACGGCTGATGATTATTTCCGTGGCGGTGGCCGAATTCCTGGCTGGGCTGCAGGTGTTAGTGTATTCGCCACCACGCTAAGCTCGATTACTTTTATGTCAATTCCAGCCAAGGCATTCACCACTGACTGGACGTTTATTCTCGGCCAATATCTGGTTATTGCTATTTTACCGGTGGTCTTTTATTTCTATATTCCATTCTTCCGTAAGCTAAAGGTAACCTCTGCCTACGAATATCTAGAAGCTCGTTTCGATGTTCGTAGCCGCTTGTTCGCCAGCCTCTCTTTTATGATGTTTAACATAGGCCGTATCGCCATTATCACTTACTTAACGGTGTTGGCTTTGCGACCATTTATTGGCATTGACCCAATCGTTTTGGTGCTGCTGATTAGTGTTATGTGCATTATCTATACCTGGATGGGTGGTATTGAAGGGGTTATCTGGACTGACGTTATTCAGGGGTTGTTGTTATCGGGCAGCGCGGTGCTTATTTTCATCGTGATTTGCTTCAAGGTGCAGGGCGGGTTCGGTGAGATTTTCACCGTGACACAACATGCCGATAAATTCTTCCCGGCGTCACAGTTCCGCTGGAGCTGGACGGAAAGCACTGTGCCAGTTCTGATGATTGGTTTCCTGTTTGCCAATATTCAGCAATTTACCGCCAGTCAGGATGTGGTCCAGCGCTATATCGTGACGGACTCCATTGAGGAGACGAAGAAAACACTGCTCACCAACGCTAAGCTAATCGCCATTATTCCAATTTTCTTCTTTGCTATCGGTTCGGCTCTGTTTGTTTACTACAAACAAAACCCAAGTCTGTTACCAGCAGGCTTTAACATCGGGGGGATCTTGCCGCTATTCGTGGTGACGGAAATGCCTACAGGTATTGCTGGCTTGATTATCGCCGCTATTTTTGCAGCTGCGCAGTCCAGTATTTCAAGTAGCCTGAACAGTATCTCCAGTTGCTTTAACTCCGATATTTATCAAAGACTGAGCAGCAAAAAAAGAACCCCAGAAAACAGTATGCGTATGGCTAAACTGGTGATCCTTATTGCCGGGCTATTTAGTAGCGCTGCGACGGTATGGTTGGTGATGGCGAATGAATCAGAAATCTGGGATGCCTTTAACAGCTTAATTGGGCTGATGGGTGGCCCTATGACTGGTCTGTTTATGCTGGGGATTTTCTGCAAACGTGCCAATGCGGGTAGTGCAACTCTTGGCATTGTGGTCAGTATTGTAGCGGTGCTGTTTGCTCGCTATGCCACCGACTTGAATTTCTTCTTCTATGGCGTGGTTGGCTGTCTGAGTGTGGTTATCAGCGGCGTTATTTTCGCCCCATTATTTGCTTCAGCGCCGGCGCTGACGCTTGATGAAACACGTGAGTAAAAGGTGACATCATGATTTTAGGACGAATTTCAGAGCTCAGCGCTCAGACTGGTATTGCACCTCAGTTACTGGCCATTATTAAGCAGGCGCTGGCGAAGCATCCGGAAACACTAAGTGCGGGCCGCCATGAAATAGACGGTGACGATATCTTTATGAATGTTATGAGCTTTGATACCTCAGAACCACAGAGCAAGCGTTACGAGCAGCATCGCGAATATCTTGATATTCAGCTGTTACTCAGTGGTCAGGAGCGCATTGATTTTGGCCCGATTGGTGCGGCAATAGAGCCAGATATTTATCACGAAGATGATGATTATCTGCTTTGTGATGAGGTGGCACCTTGCCAGACTTTGCATATGCAACCCGGAATGTTTGCGATATTCCTTCCGGGCGAGCCACATAAACCAGGTTGTATCAGCGAAACGGCGCAGTCTATTAGCAAGGTAGTCATCAAAGTGCATTATCGCTGTCTATAACACGATGTTTTAACGTCATAATAATATTAAGCAGTAAATGAGTTCTTCTTTGACGGCGCGATGTACGCATACCCCCTATGCTTACATCGCGCTTTTTTTCATGCCACAGACTTGTTACGCTCTCAACCATTCAATATTGCAGGCTTTTTGCCACATCACGTACTCAAGAGCAGGAAATTATGGAGTCTCAAGTCCAACGCCTTAAACCCGGAAAAATCCTCGACACACTTGGTGCGATGCAAAATAGCCTGACGCGTGTTTCACAGCGGATCGCGCACTATATTTTGACCTCTCCACAGCAGGTGACTCAGCTCTCTATCGCCGAGTTGTCACGCGAAACACAGGCTGGAGAAGCCACCGTCATTCGTTTCTGTCGCACCCTGGGTTATAAGGGTTTTCAAGATTTTAAAATGGATTTGGCTATTGAACTGGCCACGGTGGATACCGATAACAGTAGCCCGCTGTTAGATGGGGAAATCAATGAGTCAGACGATGCGCGCACCATTGGTTTGAAACTGCAAAGCACCATTAATAATGTGTTGTCTGAAACCCTGAATTTGCTGGATATGAATCAGGTTAATCAGGTCGTCGACGCATTACGCACCAGCAACTCGGTGTACATTTTCGGTGTCGGCTCGTCGGGAATTACTGCGGAAGATATGAAGCATAAGCTGATGCGTATTGGTTTGCGGGTCGATGCCGTTACCAATAATCACTTTATGTATATGCAGGCTACATTGCTCAAAGCGGGCGATGTGGCGATTGCTATCAGCCACACCGGTACATCTCCGGAAACGGTCCATGCCCTCAAGCTTGCCAGACAAGCGGGGGCAACCACCGTTGCTCTGACCCATAATTTAGGCTCCCCGCTAATTGAAGTAGCTGATTTTAGCCTGATCAACGGTAACCGCCAGGGGATGCTGCAAGGCGATTCGATTGGCACTAAGACAGCACAACTATTTGTGCTGGATTTGCTCTATACCTTGCTGGTACAGGCTGCGCCAGAGCAAGCTCGCGAAAGTAAGTTGCGTACCATGGATGCACTTAATATCGCAAAGTAATGCCACATTAGCGGCATTGATCACAGTTCAACGTATTAAGCCATTTTAGCGATGCCACGATGGTTGCATCACTCCATTTGTCGTCTTAATATAGAGTTAAACTTCATAATCACAAATCATTAGAAGTAAAACTCCAAAGAGGCTTGCATGGAAAAGTTAACTGGCTTAATCGCCGCGCCACACACACCATTTACCGCTGATGGAAGTGTTAATTATCCGGTTATTGACCAAATTGCCGCACATCTGATTGAGCAAGGTGTTAAAGGTGCCTATGTACTGGGCACTACCGGTGAGGGCATTCATTGCTCGGTCGATGAGCGCAAAAAAATTGCAGAACGTTGGGTGAGTGCAAGTGCGGGTAAACTGAGTATTACTTTGCATACAGGTGCTCTGAGTATCGCGGACTCCGTTGAACTTAGCCGTCACGCTGAAACTTTGGATATCTTCGCTACCTCAGTAATTGGTCCTTGCTTCTTCAAGCCGGGCAATATTGAAGATCTAGTGGAATACTGCCGTATTAATGCGGCCGCCGCACCATCTAAAGGTTTCTACTATTACCATTCCGGCATGTCGGGTGTGAATCTCGATATGGAGCAATTTTTACAGGTTGCAGCCGATCGTATTCCTAACCTCACTGGCATGAAGTTTAACTCCAGTGACATGTATGAGTATCAGCGCTGTGTGCGCGTGAATAACGGCCAGTTTGATATTCCATTCGGTGTTGATGAGTTTTTACCTGCTGGTCTGGCATGTGGTGCAGTTGGCGCAGTAGGCAGTACCTATAACTATGCAGCGCCGTTGTATCACCGCCTGATTGATAGCTTTAATCGTGGTGATCAGGCAGATGTTGCTGGTTGTATGGATAAGGTCATCGCTATCATCCGCGTGCTGGTGCAGTACGGTGGCGTTGCGGCTGGTAAAGTTGCGATGAAACTGCACGGCATTGATGTAGGTGACCCGCGTCGTCCGCTGCGCCCAATGACTGAGCAGCAAAAGCAAGATGCGCTGCAAGCCTTCCGCAAGGCTGATTTCCTTTAAGCTGCCCTAATTTTTCAGAGCGAATAAGTGTTACCCATTTGTCTGGTTTGCACTTATTCGCCCCATATCGTTTCTTAAAACTTAATTTTTAAGCCCACAATCCCGCCGTAATTGATGCTGTTACCTGTAAACGCTTTTTCAACGCTTAAAGAACCGGTAAGAGAAACCGACTTATTAAGCTGGTGATCAACGCCTGCATTTAACTGCCCCCATGTGCCAGCACTATTGGTGACGAAAGGAATATACCCGTCCTGTGAGGCAAAATTGGTTTTAGTCTCTCCCCTGAATTCA
The DNA here is from genome assembly GCF_021282405.1 of Buttiauxella cochleicola. Classification (NCBI taxonomy): domain Bacteria; kingdom Pseudomonadati; phylum Pseudomonadota; class Gammaproteobacteria; order Enterobacterales; family Enterobacteriaceae; genus Buttiauxella; species Buttiauxella cochleicola. The sequence continues at coordinate 26,853 of NZ_JAJSOU010000018.1, read as the reverse complement.
TGCACAATCCCTGGGCGCAGCCATGCTGTGGTGCGAGTGCTCTTTTCCTGACTTTTTTGGGTGTTATTGTGGTTCCACGTCTGGTGGAAACGCAGGCTCACGCGGCCGGTAAGCGAATCGGCATTGCTGAAATTCACCCCGGAAGCGTCGTCATGGGTGTTATCCAGCTTAACCGTTGAGTAAATCAGCTGCGCCTGAGGTTCGATAAAACGTTGAACCTCTGCATCGGGCTGCCATGGGTAACCGGCTTCCAGCGAGGCGCTAAGCGCGTAACCTTTAGTTTTCATCGGGCTAAGATCGGTGGGGCTGGATTCCACATACAGCCGGTTGTACTGCGCGACCGCATCCAGATAACTTCCCGCAGGCGTAAAGTGCGTCCAATAGCCGCCGATTCCCCATGACTTCAGCGTGTTTCGACCTGCATTTTCACCGTCGGTGTGAGTGACTTTACTATTTATTTTGCCGATGTTTCCAAGCACGCCAGCAAAATTCGAACTTCCGTCGTCTTTGCTTTCTCGATACAAATCAATTCCTAACTGAATCGCATTAAGCGTAAAGCGCGATTGCGGCCCATCAAAGTCTGATTTGCCATTTTTATATATCACACGCCCCCAACTCATGTGTGGCGACTGCGTTGCCTGGGTGATCTTTTCTGCGCTGGCGAACTGTTCCCCGGTGCGTTCATGCAGGCTATCGACGAGCATTCGGCTGTAGAGCAAAGCCAACTGTGGGATATCCTGGTACAGCGAGGTTTCTGCTCGGTAGTTCGGGACTTCGCCAGCATGTTGTGGCGGTTCAGGATGCTGCGGCGTTTCTGGTTTTCCCTCCTCATCTGGTTTTACCTGTTCATCTGGTGCTGGTTGTTCATCAACCGGCGTGACGGGAGGGGGATTTACAGGAATCACTGGCGGTTTTATGACCGGTTTTTCTCCGGGCTTAGGTTCCGGGATTGGCTCTGGTTCAGGATCGGGTACGGGATCTGCTGGAGGAGGAGGAGGAGGATCATCATTCTTAACATCATCCGGTACATTTTTATGAGAGCGCAGATACCAGGCCTGTTTATTACTGTCATCAACACTTGAACGGTAAAGCGAATATTCATAGGGCCCAGCTTTAACCTTACTGAGCAAACTGAATGCTTCCGTTGCGGTGGTTGCGCCACTTATGGCATCGACGACCTTGATACCATTGCCATGTGTGAGTGCACCGCTACCATCGGTATTGGTAATTTTCAGGCTTGTGGATCCATCAGCCTTCCCGCCGTTAATAACGAGCAGATCCGTAGGTGAATCGTCGTCATGGAGATGGGTGTTTAACGCAATCGTTGAGTTGTCGCCATGGTAGTTATTCACCATCAGCGTTTTGTACTGGTTGTTTTCCGGAGTGCTGAAATTTATCAGGCTGTGGTTATTGGTAAGCTCGCTAAGCACAGAGTTACCGGTTAAAAACCACAGACTGGTATTGTTTAATGACACCTCAGACCATGCACCTGCATCTGTTAATGCCGCACCCGTGACAATACTCCCGGACATATCTACAGAAGCATTGCCTGGCACCACTCCAGAGCCATTCTTCACCTGTAGCCACTGGTTTTCGCCGTTAACATGGCTGTTTTGCATATCAATATCCGCATAGCCAGTAGTTTCAATGCCATAGCCATGATTACTGGACAAAATAGTATTGCTGATGCTGGCCTTTCCGGGTTGAGTTTCTGAACCCTGAACCGCCAGTGCCGCCGCGCCATCACCTTGTGTGGTAGCAATCGTATTCTCGGCAAAAACACTCCCTCCGTTACTGGCGAGGATGCCGTGCGCCAGCTCCCCTGATGTGGTGATACCTGTTTTGTTGAGCGACAATGTTGCCGTGTTATTCACCAGCGCACCTGTTGAGCCTGCGCCCATGGTTCGAATGACTGAGTTTTCGGCACTTAAGTCAGCGCCTGCTTCGGCCCAGATACCACGTGAGTTGTCCCCATGTGTCGTTAACGTGACGCTATCAAGTGCCATTTCAGCGGTTTCGGTTTTAAACTTGCGGCCAACAAAAGCACCCGTCGCGTTATTTCCAAGTGTCTCGACCGTGACATTACTTGCCGACAAGCTAACGCTGCCCGGTTTTGCCGCACCAATTCCGGCGTATAAACCGAGTGAATTATCCCCCTGCGTTTTGACCGACACATTTTTCAGGATGATATTGCCGCCGTCATCGGCGGTGGCTCCATAGGCCTGGGTGCCCGTGGTAAGAAGGCTGGTCCCTTCAATTGTCAGCAAAGAACCTGGGTTACGTGACGCGACTGCGTGTGGGAAGGTAAGGTTTGACGGTATGGTTGAGCCATTACCCGACGTGACGATACTACCACCCACGACTGTGACTGTAGCTCCCGCATCGGCAATAACTCCCATTGCATTATCATCACCTGATGTCGTGATGTGAGTGCCGGTTATCGTGGCCGTGGTGTTCGCGACGGCAATACCGGAGCCGTAGTTCCCGGAGGTGGTAATTCGAGAGGTATCAACCTCCAGATGACTGCCACTTGTGGCACTGATGCCTACGCTGGACTTTTGTGTGGTGCTGACATCAGTGTTGGTAAGGCTTAAGGATGAGCCCACCCCCTGAAGCAGTATGCCCGGCCCCCATGGGCCAGTTCCATTATCAGGAGCCGTTGTTTTGATAATTGAGCCGCTAATGTCAGCAGTTGCGCCATTTATGATATTGACCCCAGAGCTGCGCGCGCCGAACGTTTCGATAGTTGTATCGCTGATTTGTGCGTGAGAGCCGGCTCCTTCTGCTGAGACACCATGGCTTTGCATACCCAATGTGGTCATTGTTGAACGGTTAACAAGTACAGAGCCACCAGATATTGCGCGAGCTGCAGTTGATGTGGCTTCTGCGCCTCCGGCACCTTTCACCAGGATGTGGCTATTGTTCAGGTAAATTGAGCTACCATCACCCTCGGCACGTCCGCCTCCTTGATAATTCCCCGTGACGTTAGCAGTGAGGTCTGAACCGGTGATAGTGGCCCCTGACAATGCATGAAGGGCGGCGGTGCTGGTTGTGCTACCAGCACCGCCGCTACTTACAATCTCGCTTGCCTGCAAATTAATACGGGCATTATTCTCGGCTCGCGCGGCACTGGCGCTGGCGGCAGAAGTGGTCAAAAACACGCCCTGCGCGTCAATATCACTGCCGAACTCACTTGCCAGCAGGGTATGACTTAAGCTCAGGTTTTTTTCATTATCCAGCGGTGAAGCGGTAGATAGCGCGGCCCCAGAAGTGTTGATTCGTGTCCCTTGTTGCAGCGATACGTTTGCGCCGTTACGTGCCCATAACCCTGTCGCCCCTTTTCCTGTGGTTTGAATGCTGCTGCCTGATATTGTGCCGCTGGTGGCGTCCCCATCAAGCAAAATACCGTGGCCATTCGCTCCGCTGGTTGTGATAGTGGTTTCAGTTAAATTAAGCGCCGCACTATTTTCGAGTTTGACGCCATATGCTGAAGCACCAGTGGTAGTGATGGAGGTACTTTCCGCATAAAGTGTGCTGTCCAGACCATCAACGGCTGCACCATGACTGCCGCCGTTGCTGCCTCTTGCCCCCGTGGTCAGGATTACAGTTCCTTCAGAAAGATTGATTCGACCACCTTGAGTTGCTGAAACCGCCGGGGCTCCCCAGGATGAAGTCTGCACCGTGGATTTGCTGAGTGATGCCTTAGAATGCGGACCTGTTACGACAATCCCGAAGTTGTTATTTCCCTTAGCGCCGCCACCTACCGTCACGGTGGAGTTATCAAGATTGAGCTGCCCACCAGATTTCGCGACCAATGCAGTCATGTTATTTGCCGTGACGGTTGCTCCCGCTGCGGTTTTTGGATCAAGTGCTACTGTGCTGCCAGAAAGGGCAACTTGACCTCCCTCGAAAACATAAACACCAACTTGATCTTTTGATCCCGCCGCTGAGATTGCATTATTTTTAATGCTACCCCTGCTCAGGGTAACCGTGCCATCTTTGCCTATTTTGATGCCCGCGGTATTTGCAGCATTCATTTTTATTGTTTCATCGAAATATAAACCACTGGTATCAATCCCTGTTGATCCGGAAGTATTGACCAGTGTTTCTGCTCGGGTATCGACGTAACTAAAGCTCAGAACACCAGCGACCAGACTCGCCGATGTTTTAATAATGATTTTTCGTCTGTTTTGCTCGATGTGTGAGGGGGATATTTTGATGATTTTCATGCGAATGCCTCCATGAATCCTGATTACGGATATTCATGTTAGTAACTGTGCGTAAATGAATAATCACCAGCGACAATTTCGGCAGTATATTGAGAATATAATGGGGGGCGGTGGTGAATATAAATATTGAAGCCGGGTGGCTTAATGTGCTGGTGATTATACGTACAGTTTGCTTTGAGGGTATTACATGGCGTTAATTGCGGATTTATTTCTATTACATCGCTTGCTTTATTCGTTAACCCCCCGAATTGCTGCGAGTAGTTGCATAAAACTTGGCTTTTTCTCCATCTCTTTACGGTAAACTAAATAGACACCAATGAGTTGTAACGGGAATAATGGTGTTAGCTGTCGCAGTTTGAAAAGTACTTTATAGCGCGCAAAGGCTTCAGGCGTGAGAAACCCTACACAATCGGTCTCGGATAACAACGTGAGAAGCATCATTATTGAATTCGTTTCGAATACGATATGGGCATCTTTTAAGGTTGCCAGCAATGACTGTTTTCTTTGATATATCATTTCATCGCCAGTCAAATGGCTGACTAGATCCAGTTGCTTTAATTCATCGGTGCTAATTGTGGTCTTTTTAAATGGATTGTCTTCCCGGCAGACCATAACTGGGGTGAAATCACGCAGCAGGACACTGGTTAGTGTCGTGTTGATAACAGAAGTGGCAGAGAAAACAATATCGGCTTTACGTAAATTAAGCAGACCAACAGCATCTGGAATACCAAGAAGCGTTTCTATATATTTTATTTTATAATTTAATTTCGCCTCCTTGATCTTTAATACCGTGTCTGACAAATCATGTATTGCTACTGAAAAAGGAGAGTAAATAACCACTGTCTCTCGTTTATTTGTTTTTTTACTCCGCTCGACAGAATCACTCATTATTTCCAGAGACTGTTTAAGTTTAACGTACAGATCATCTGCAAATACAGTTGGTGCGATGGTATTGCCATGGCGAATAAATAACGGATCGGCAAAATGCAGACGCAGTTTACGTAACGAGTGGCTTATTGACGGCGGAGTTACATCCAATATTTCAGAAACTTCAGTAATACTGCGTGTGGAATAGATCAAACAGAAGGTGGTTAAAAGATTGAGATTAAAGTTGGCAAGGTTGATGATTTTATCGGAAACCGTGTTCGTCTTCATGTCCTGGCCTTGCTGAGAATATTGATTAAAGAATAGCTTAGCAGCATTTTCTCAATGTGAATGGCTCAGGGCAGCGTTTAGAATGCAGATACAAAAAGGGGGCAGATATGAAAGCCGCCCCCTTAAATCATTCGGTAAACCCAATTACTTAATTGCGTCTTCCAGAATATGGATATGAACGTCCAGAACGTCGTCTTTAACAGTGACGCTGTGATCTTTCATGTGTTTTGTTTGCAGGTGAGCTTCGAGGTGAGCCACGCTCTCCCATTTTTCCAGCATAAACACAGAATCTGGTGCAGTGGTCTGGAACGCGACTTGTGCGTTATGGTCGATGAGTGGCGCATAACCAAAGCAGCCTTCCTCTTCGAGCACAGTAGGAATAATTTTTGCAAACGCGTCCAGTACAGCCTGGCGATGGTGAACACCAGGGCGGGTACGAATTTCAGCTATTACTGTAATCATGTTCAACTCCTTGTTGTAGTCATAAGACAGTTAAGCAAAAACTCGGCCCAGATGCTCGCGGTATTCTGCAATAAAACGCGGTACATCAGGCGCTTTCATTACGTCGTTGGCGATAAATGTCGGCAGACCTTCCATTCCAAGGAACTGGTTAGCTTTGTGGAATGGCAGGTAAACACCATCAACTCCAACACCGTGGAAGAACTGTTCTTTGTCTTCAAATGCTTGCAGCGGGGCGTTCCAGGTCAGTGACAGCATATAAGTTTTGCCCTGGATCAGGCCGCCAGAACCGTATTTTTTCTCTGCATCAGAACGGGTACGACCATCGCTTGCATACAGTGAGCCATGACCTTCAGTAAATACATCATCAATGTATTTCTTCATGGTCCACGGTGCGCCCATCCACCAGCCTGGCATCTGATAAATCACAGTATCAGCCCACATATATTTCGCGACTTCTTCTTTAATGTCGTACTCACTGTCGGTACGTGTGACCTGAACATCATGCCCGAGGTCGCGCAAAAAGCTTTCCGCGACGTCGGTCAGGGTGTCGTTAAGTTGGCCATTAGAATGGGCGAATTTTTTCGCACCATTGATAATCAGAATATTGCTCATAGTTAGTCCTCGAATAATTGCGTCTGGCGCGGAGTTTACCGTGATGTATGTCACAATTAAATGCCGTATATAGGCAAAGACTTTTGCTAAAAACGCAATAATCAGAGGGCTGGAGCCGTTTTTACCAGCGTATTTGTACCTGAAATCCACCGCTGGGGGCGTTTAAGAAAATCGCCTGCATACTGTGTAATGCAGCGATTCGCCTGACGATAGATAACCCGAGGCCGCTGCCGGTTTTTTCCTGCCCGGGTGGACGGAAGAAGCGTTCACCAAGTGAGGTCAGATATTCAGGGCTGACGCCCGGGCCGTTGTCGGTAATCGTAATTTCGTGGCTCTGCAGAACGACATTGACTACGCTGCCGCGTGGGCTGTAGCGCACGGCATTGTCCAGCACGTTTCTGACCATCAAACTAAGTAGTAGCGGCTGACCCTGGCGTTTTACTTTTGCGTCCTGAATATCAAGGCGAATATCAATGCCTTCACGCTGCGCCTCGTGATAAGCATCCATCACCGCATTTTGCAGTAGTGGCTGGAAAGGCACGTCCTGGACATCATCCAGACCCGCTAAAGAATCCAGCCGCGATAAAGTCAGCAGTTGATCGACCAGACGAGTCGCGCGATCGATGCCTACGCTCAGGTTATTCAGTGCGTGATCGCGCATCGGTTCATCATTTTGTGCAAGCTGTGCCACTTCGGCCTGTACTTTTAATGCGGCGAGTGGGCTGCGTAGCTCATGTGCGGCATCAGAGGTAAAGCGCCGTTCGCGCTGCATAAATTCCCCGGTGCGGGTAAATAGCTGATTAAGCGCAATTACCAAAGGGCGTACTTCTTGTGGCAGGGTTTGCGTTGGCAGCTCACTGGCATCGTCTGGTTTGCGGCTACGTAATTGCAGTGCCAGTTTGTGAAGCGGGGAGAGTGCCCGGCTGACCAGCCATACCAACAACAGTAAGATCATCGGCGAGGCGATAAGCCATGGGGTGAGCTGAGACAAAACGATGTCCCGTGCCAGGTCTTCGCGGTATTCCCACTCCTGACCTACTACGATGCGGTATTTTCCGTCGGGTGTTGTCACCCAGACCATGCGCCACATATCGTCATCGCCCGCCAGTTTGCCATCAACAAATCCGTCACGCTGGTAGCGATAGCTGAGATACCTGCCGTTGTCGCCGTCGTTTAGCAGCAACTGCCCGTTGGCGGTATAAATGGCGAAGGCGAGGGTGTCATCATCTTGTTTGCCTCGATGATGCGAAATCATCTTTTTGGTACGAGGCAATTGTGTATCGTTTTGCACGCCATCAAGCTCTAACGCGCTCAGGCGTTTGGCAAACAGCACTTGTTGGGTATCAAAGAGTTTATTGAGGGTTTTGCTGGTTTGCTGCCAGGCAGCAACACTTGCGCCGACCCAGGCAACCAGCGTGAGCAAAATAAACCCGGCAATGAGTCTTGCGCGTAAACTCTGAGTCACTTTTTTTATCATTCTTCACCTAACGTATAACCGATGCCGTGTACCGTGCGAATAAACCCACTGCCGAGTTTGCGGCGTAAATGGTGGATATGTACTTCCAGCGCATTTCGGGAAACATCGTTCTCCCAGCTATAAAGTTTCTCTTCAATGAGCGTGCGCGGTAATACACGTCCTGTGTTACGCATAAACAGTTCCAGCAAGGCAAACTCTTTGGGTTTTAGTTGCAGTGGTTCACCGTCGCGGGTAACGGTTAATTTAATCGGATCAAGTTCGACACCAGCATGGCAAAGGGTAGATTGAGCCTGCCCATGGTTACGGCGGATTAAAACCTGTAAGCGGGTGGCAACTTCTATTAACGCAAAGGGTTTACACAAATAGTCATCGGCACCAAGTTGTAATCCCTCAACTCGTTGTTCCAGGGCATCGCGCGCGGTTAGAATTAACACAGGTTCAGTTCGGCCATTACGACGCCAGTATTTTAAGATATCCAGTCCGTCGATTCCCGGCAGACTTAAATCCAGCACCACTGCGTCGTAGGGGGCTAAACTCAGAGCTGACTGACCTTGAAGGCCATCTGTAAACCAGTCGACGGTAAACCCCATTTTTGTCAGCCCGGCTTTGAGTCCGTCGCCAATGAGCTTATCGTCTTCAATTAGTAATATGCGCATGGTGTTTCCCTTACTGCCCATTTGCGGGAAGTTAATAACTTTTGCGAGGGTGTGTACAGGGGAAAAATACGATGCTTCGGCATGGTGCGCAATTTACTAAAAAAAGCGATTTTTGATGGGAGAATTAAGATCGCGTTAAGATCTATCACGTTAAATAGCACTCATGAAATCATTCATAAAAGGAAAATTAAAATGAAAAAAATAGCCGCTATTATGACTATTCTCGCTATTACCGCAGCACCTGCACTGGCTGCAAATCAGGGCGGGTTCTCCGATCCGAACGCAGCTCCTGCCACCACACAAACTCAAACCGCAGGCGGTTTTGTCGGCCCAAGTGGCAGCAACACCACGGCGACACAGGCCAAGTCACTGTCTGACGATACCTGGGTCACTTTGCGCGGCAAGATTGAGTCACGTATCGGCGGTGACCATTACATCTTCCGTGATACATCTGGCACCATTAATGTCGATATCGACCATAAGCGTTGGAACGGCCAGACCATCACTCCGCAAGATACCGTTGAGATTCAAGGTGAAGTCGATAAGGACTGGAACTCTGTTGAAATCGACGTGAAGCAAATTACCAAAGTAAAATAATGCCCCAAATGAGCCGCAATTTGCGGCTCATTTCTTATCGTCTTACTTCACCTAAAGATACGCACTCCTCTGTGACTACGACTGCCAGATAAGGTACTATCGGCGGCAATTACGCCGTTTATACCCGTCATACTTCAAGCTGCAGATGCGTTGGCTGCACTCAGTCACCCCAGTCACTTACTTAAGTAAGCTCTTGGGGATTTCTGAGTTTGCCGCCTTTCTGCAACTCGAATTATTTAGGGTATGTGGCCACACTCGGCTCGTCAGTTTGAGGATGAATAATTAATGAGTGATTTAACTCATGATGGTGCAGAACGCCTTGCGCTGCACGAATTCACGGAAAATGCTTATCTCAACTATTCCATGTACGTCATTATGGACCGCGCTCTGCCGTTCATTGGCGATGGTTTAAAGCCCGTACAGCGTCGTATCGTCTATGCGATGTCAGAGTTGGGATTAAGCAATAGCGCTAAATTCAAAAAATCTGCCCGTACCGTTGGTGACGTGCTCGGTAAATACCATCCGCACGGCGACAGCGCTTGCTATGAAGCCATGGTATTGATGGCACAGCCATTCTCCTATCGCTACCCACTGGTTGATGGCCAGGGAAACTGGGGTGCGCCGGATGACCCGAAATCCTTCGCCGCGATGCGTTATACCGAATCGCGCCTGTCGAAATATGCTGAAGTCCTGCTTGGTGAATTAGGGCAGGGGACGGTTGACTATGTGCCGAACTTTGACGGCACCATGCAGGAGCCGAAAATGCTACCTGCACGTCTGCCGAATATCTTGCTTAACGGCACCACCGGCATTGCCGTTGGTATGGCAACCGACATTCCTCCGCATAACTTACGTGAAGTAGCGAAAGCGGCAATCACTCTGATTGACCAGCCGAAAACTACGCTCGATGAGCTGCTGGATATTGTTCAGGGCCCGGATTACCCGACAGAAGCCGAAATCATCACCCCGCGTGAAGAGATCCGCAAAATTTACCAGAACGGCCGTGGTTCTGTGCGTATGCGTGCCGTGTGGAAAAAAGAAGATGGCGATGTGGTGATCACCGCGTTACCACATCAGGTTTCCGGTGCGCGCGTGCTTGAGCAAATCGCCAACCAAATGCGCGCTAAAAAGCTGCCAATGGTTGAAGACTTGCGCGATGAGTCGAACCACGAAAACCCGACGCGTCTGGTGATTGTGCCACGTTCCAACCGTATCGACGTCGAGCAGGTGATGAACCACCTGTTTGCCACCACCGATCTTGAGAAAAGCTATCGCATTAACCTCAATATGATCGGTCTGGATAACCGTCCATCGGTGAAAAACCTGTTGGAAATTCTTACCGAGTGGCTGGTTTACCGTCGCGAAACGGTGCGCCGCCGCCTGAGCTATCGTCTGGAAAAAGTCCTCAAACGCCTGCATATCCTCGAAGGTTTGCTGGTGGCGTTCCTCAATATTGACGAAGTGATCCACATCATTCGTACTGAGGATGAGCCGAAGCCGGTGTTGATGTCGCGCTTTGAGTTAAGCGAAACTCAGGCTGAATCTATCCTCGAGCTGAAATTGCGCCACCTGGCAAAACTCGAAGAAGTGAAGATTCGCGGCGAACAAGCCGATCTGGAAAAAGAGCGTGACCAATTGCAGGGCATTCTGGCGTCTGAACGCAAAATGAATACCTTGCTGAAGAAAGAGTTGCAGGCAGATTCTGATGCCTATGGCGATGACCGCCGTTCACCACTGCGTGAACGTGGCGAAGCGAAAGCCATGAGCGAGCACGACATGACTCCGTCTGAACCGGTGACGATTGTGTTGTCGCAAATGGGCTGGGTGCGTAGCGCCAAAGGCCATGATATCGACGCGCAGGGGCTAAACTACAAAGCGGGCGACAGCTACCTCGGTTCTGCCAAAGGCAAGAGCAACCAGCCGGTGGCGTTTATCGACTCCACCGGGCGAAGCTACGCGCTTGACCCGATAACGTTGCCTTCGGCGCGTGGCCAGGGTGAACCTTTGACCGGTAAACTGACGCCGCCGCCAGGTGCAGTCGTTGAGCACGTATTAATGGCACCGGACGACCAGAAACTGTTGATGGCGTCTGACGCGGGCTACGGTTTTGTCTGCACCTTTAACGATTTGGTGGCACGCAACCGTGCGGGTAAAACGCTGATCTCATTGCCGGAAAATGCGAAAGTCATGCCGCCAATGGAAATTTCAAGTGTGGACGACATGCTGCTGGCGATTACCGCCGCAGGCCGTATGCTGATGTTCCCGGTCGGTGATTTGCCGCAGCTTTCCAAAGGTAAAGGGAATAAAATCATTTCGATTCCTTCGGCGGAAGCGGCAAAAGGCGAAGACAAACTGGTTCATCTATTTGTATTGCCGCCGCAAAGCACCGTTACTTTGCACGTCGGCAAGCGCAAAATTAAACTTCGTCCGGAAGAGCTTCAAAAAATCACTGGTGAGCGTGGCCGTCGCGGCACATTGATGCGTGGGCTACAACGCATTGATCGTGTTGAAGTTGATTCTCCGCTTCGCGCAAGTGTAGGTGATAGCGAAGAGTAATCAAAAAATGGCGGCTGAAAGGCCGCCAGATTGGTATATTTTACGCTTAAGCAAGTCGTACACCCGTCATCATTCAAGTTGCAGTGCCCTGACTACCCCCATACTTACAGTCTGGTGCTTTCCTGCATCGCGAATTATTTAGGGTATACTTGTCAGCGCTTTTGGCTTTTGAGGTTGTTATGCTATCCATCGTACGTTTTATTATCGTTATAATTTATTGCATCCTGGTGAGCATTTTTGGCTGTATTTATTGCCTGTTCAGCCCACGTAACCCGCGCCACGTTGCAACTTTTGGCCATCTGTTTGGGCGCCTGGCACCGGTGTTCGGTTTGAAAGTCGAAACCCGTTTACCTGAAGGTCATGAAAATCACCCGACGGCGATTTATATCTGTAACCACCAGAATAATTTCGACATGGTGACAGCTGCGAGTATTGTGCAGCCGCCGACAGTAACCGTCGGGAAAAAAAGCCTGCTGTGGATTCCCTTTTTTGGCCAAATCTACTGGTTAACCGGAAATATGCTGATTGACCGTGACAATCGCGCCAAAGCCCTGAGCACCATTTCCCAGGTGGTGGCGCAGATTCAGAAACGCAAAATATCGGTCTGGATGTTCCCTGAAGGCACGCGTAGCCGTGGTCGTGGCTTGTTGCCGTTTAAAACAGGCGCATTCCATGCAGCAATTGCTGCGGGCGTCCCAATTATTCCGGTGTGTGTTTCCAATACCAGCAATAAAATTAAGCTAAACCGTTGGAATAACGGTTTGGTGATTGTCGAAATGCTGGAGCCAATTGATATCAGCGGTTATGGCAAAGATCAGGCGCGTAAACTCGCTACTCATTGCCGCGATATCATGAGGGAAAAAATCGCCGAATTAGATAAAGAAGTCGCGGAGCGTGAAGCTTCCGGTCGAGTTGAGAAAAAGCAGGCGAATTAATCATTTTTATACCCCTGCAATTAGAGTATTACGGGGATATTTTGGCGGCACGTTTTGTGCCGCACTACGTAAGTCAGTTTCACATGGAGTAATTATGTCACTCAGTCGGCGTCAGTTTATTCAGGCATCAGGAGTCGCACTTTGTGCCGGCTCGGTGCCACTGAGGGCAAACGCAGCAGGGCTGCAGCAACCTTTACCCGTACCACCTTTATTAGAATCCCGCCGTGGGCAACCCTTGTTCCTTACGTTACAACGAGCACACTGGTCATTTACCGGTGGTGCTAAGGCACCGGTCTGGGGTTTGAACGGACGTTATCTCGGGCCGACCATCCGGGTATGGAGCGGTGATGACGTGAAGATGATTTACAGCAATCGTCTACAAGAAAATATCGCCATGACGATTGCCGGTTTGCAGGTTCCAGGTCCGCTTATGGGTGGCGCTGCACGCATGATGCAACCCAACGTCGACTGGGCGCCGGTTCTGCCAATTCGCCAGCAAGCGGCGACGCTTTGGTATCACGCCAACACGCCTAACCGTACCGCAAAGCAGGTTTACAATGGCCTTGCGGGCATGTGGCTGATTGAAGATGAAGTCAGCAAAAATCTGCCTATTCCTAACCACTATGGTGTCGATGACTTCCCGGTCATTATTCAAGATAAGCGCCTCGATAACTTTGGCGCGCCTGAATATGAAGAGCCAGGCAATGGTGGATTTGTGGGCGACACACTGCTGGTGAATGGTGTGCAGGGGCCGTATGTTGAGGTCTCTCGCGGCTGGGTGCGTTTGCGTTTGCTGAACGCTTCTAACTCACGCCGCTATCTACTGCAAATGAGCGATGGCCGTGCGATGCATGTTATTTCCAGCGACCAGGGTTTCCTGCCTGCACCGGTTTCCGTAAAGCAACTTTCACTGGCTCCGGGCGAACGCCGTGAGATTCTGGTGGATATGAGTGACGGCAAAGAAGTGTCGATAACCTGCGGTGAAGCGGCCGGTATCATGGATAGAATCCGTGGTTTCTTTGAGCCGTCGAGCATTCTTATTTCCACGCTGGTTCTGACGTTGCGTGCCACCGGTCTGCTGCCGTTAGTGACTGATACATTACCAATGCGCTTGCTGCCGGATGAGATTATCAATGGCAACCCGGCGCGTAGCCGTGAAATTACTCTCGGCGAAGATCCCGGTATTAACGGTCAGCTATGGGATATGAAACGCATTGATATTCAGACTCAGCAAGGCACCTGGGAGCGCTGGACCGTGCGTTCCGATATGCCGCAATCTTTCCATATTGAAGGCGTGAGTTTCCTGATTAAAAACGTCAATGGCGCAGCACCATTTGGTGAAGACCGCGGCTGGAAAGATACGGTTTGGGTTGATGGGCAGGTAGAGTTATTGGTCTATTTTGGCCAGCCTTCCTGGGAACATTTCCCATTCCTCTATACAAGTCAGACGCTTGAAATGGCAGACCGTGGTTCTATCGGTCAATTGCTGGTGCAGCCTGCGCCATAAACCATTTTAGGTCCTTTCCATCAGTGAAAGGGCCTTAGATTTTAACACGGCAATAACACTTCATTTTTGACCCCATACCAGCGTATAATCGCCGGCTTTGGTTATTTTTAAATCATTTTTTATTCATTTTTCGGAAGCATTATGAGCTCTATTAGCTTGATCCAGCCCGATCGCGAACTCTTTTCGTGGCCACAATACTGGGCAGCCTGTTTCGGCCCGGCACCATTTTTACCCATGTCACGCAAGGAAATGGACGAGTTAGGTTGGGATAGCTGTGACATCATTCTGGTTACCGGAGATGCCTACGTTGACCATCCAAGTTTTGGTATGGCGATCTGTGGCCGAATGCTGGAAGCCCAAGGCTTCCGCGTGGGCATCATTGCCCAACCAGACTGGAATACTAAAGAAGACTTCATGCGTCTTGGCAAACCGAATCTGTTTTTCGGTGTGACCGCAGGCAACATGGACTCCATGATCAACCGCTACACCGCGGATCGTAAGCTGCGCCATGACGATGCTTACACGCCAGATAACGTGGCGGGTAAACGCCCGGATCGTGCGTCGCTTGCTTATACCCAGCGTTGTAAAGAAGCCTGGCGCGATGTGCCCGTCATTCTTGGTGGCATTGAAGCGAGCCTGCGCCGTACCGCGCATTACGATTACTGGTCTGATACCGTTCGTCGCTCAATCCTGGTCGATGCGAAAGCCGATATGCTGATTTTCGGCAACGGCGAGCGCCCGCTGGTAGAAGTGGCTCACCGCCTGGCAATGGGCGAGAAAATCGATCAAATTTGCGATGTGCGTAACACCGCCATGATGCGTAAAGAAGCGATGCCGGGCTGGTCTGGTGTGGATTCTACGCGTCTGGATATGCCTGGCCGTATCGACCCGATTCCACACCCTTACGGTGAAGATTTGCCGTGTGCAGAAACCGGTAAACCGGATAAGCCAATTAACGAAGCTCAGGCTATCGTGGTTAAACCAGCGCCGATGAAGCCGTGGGAAAAAACCTACGTGTTGCTGCCGTCCTTTGAAAAAGTCAAAAATGACAAAGTGCTGTATGCGCATGCTTCACGTATTTTGCACCATGAAACCAACCCAGGTTGTGCTCGTGCGTTGATGCAAAAACACGGTGACCGTTATATCTGGATTAACCCGCCAGCCATCCCGCTTTCCACTGAAGAGATGGACAGCGTATTTGCACTGCCTTACAAGCGCGTTCCGCACCCTGCCTATGGCAAGGCGCGAATTCCTGCTTATGAGATGATTCGTTTCTCAGTGAACATCATGCGTGGCTGTTTCGGTGGCTGTTCATTCTGCTCCATTACCGAACACGAAGGCCGCATCATTCAGAGCCGTTCTGAAGATTCGATCATTAGCGAAATTGAAGCGATGCGCGATACCGTTCCAGGCTTTACTGGCGTGGTTTCGGATCTCGGTGGCCCAACCGCCAACATGTATATGCTGCGCTGTAAGTCGCCGCGTGCGGAACAGACATGCCGCCGCTTGTCTTGCGTGTATCCGGACATTTGCCCGCACATGGACACCAACCATGAGCCGACGATCAACTTGTATCGCCGCGCCCGTGAGATTAAAGGGGTTAAGAAGATCCTGATCGCATCCGGTGTTCGTTACGATATCGCAGTGGAAGATCCACGTTATATCAAAGAGCTGGCGACGCACCATGTTGGTGGTTATCTGAAGATTGCTCCGGAGCATACCGAAGAAGGGCCGCTATCTAAGATGATGAAGCCGGGTATGGGCAGTTATCAGCGCTTTAAAGAGCTGTTTGATACTTACTCCAAACAGGCAGGTAAAGAGCAGTATTTGATTCCTTACTTTATTTCTGCGCACCCGGGTACGCGTGATGAAGACATGGTGAATCTGGCTCTGTGGCTGAAGAAGAACCGCTTCCGTTTGGATCAGGTGCAGAACTTCTACCCGTCGCCGCTGGCGAACTCGACCACCATGTATTACACCGGCAAGAACCCGTTGGGTAAGATTGGTTATAAGAGTGAAGATGTGGTGGTGCCGAAAGGCGATCGTCAGCGCCGCTTGCATAAAGCGTTGCTGCGTTACCATGATCCAGCCAACTGGCCGCTGATTCGTGAAGCGCTGGAAGCGATGGGTAAAAAGCACCTGATTGGTGGCCGCCGTGAGTGCCTGGTGCCTTCGCCAACGATTGAAGAGATGCGTGAAGCGCGCCGTTATAACCGTGGAGCGCGTCCAGCATTGACGAAACATACGCCAATGACACATCAGCGTCGTGCACCTGGCGACACTAAGCCTGCTGCCGGTGGGAAACCTGTTGCTGGTGCGAAGCCTACGGCTGGAGCTAAACCTGTTGCTGGTGCGAAGCCTACGGCTGGTGCTAAACCTGTTGCTGGCGCGAAGCCTACAGCTGGTGCTAAACCTATTGCTGGTGCTAAAGCGGCTACTGGTGCAAGACCTGCACCTAAAGTTGTATCAAGGCCTACAAGCAGGAAACGCCCGGCTTAAGGATTGTAGTGAAACAGCCAGGGCGGATGTCGCAAACGACATCCGCCCTGGCGCTACAATATCTTTCCTGGATCGGATAAGCGTAAGCGCCATCCGACACTATGAAACAGTTTTACGAGCCAAACACATCAGGGTCTGGTCCCAGACGCTTATGACTATCCAGCTTCGCAATCTCGCTTAACTCGTCTTTATCAAGACGGAAATCAAACACGTCAAAGTTCTCAGCAATACGCGATGGGGTCACCGATTTCGGGATCACAACCAACCCGCTATCCAGATGCCAGCGAATGACAATCTGTGCCGGGGTTTTACCGTATTTATCGGCAAGGTCACGGATGATTTTCTTATCAAACACACCCTCTCCGCCCTGAGCCAGTGGGCTCCAGGATTCGGTCTGAATTTTATGTGTCGCATTCCAGGCATGAAGCTGGCGTTGTTGCAGAAGTGGGTGGAGTTCAATCTGGTTGATAACCGGCGAGACGCCCGTTTCATCAATCAGACGCTGGAGATGGTTGAGTTGGAAATTACAGACGCCAATGCTTTTGACCAGCCCTTGTTTTTGCAACTCAATCATACCTTTCCAGGCTTCAACATAGTGATCTTTGCTCGGCACCGGCCAGTGCATCAAATACAGATCGACGTAATCGAGCTGGAGCTTTTCAAGGCTGTCTTCCAGCGCCTGACGTGGCCTTTGCTGATCGTCATTCCACAGTTTGGTGGTGATAAACAGTTCGTCGCGCGCAATTTCAGCCTGTTTTAGTGCATTGCCCACGCCGTCTTCGTTCTTGTACGCCGCAGCGGTATCAATGGAGCGATAGCCGACTTCCAGCGCTTTATCGATGGCAATCAGGACTTGATCGTTGCTGGCTTGCCAGACACCGAGCCCCAATTGTGGCATTACATTTCCATCCTGAAGCTTTATTACTGTTGGATTTGCCATGTATTCCTCCTTAATAAGCGATACACCGGAAGGGGCTTCCGGTGTAACAATTGCATTTAAGTCTGGACCAAATACTCAGAAACGTGAAAAAAATGGCTAAATTACTTAGCGTGCTGCCTCGTAAATACGACGGCTTACGTCCAGAGTAATGTCCTGGCGCTCACCTAATTTAGTCATGCCTTTTTCTTCCAGTTTTACCAACAGAGCCGGGATGGTGCTGCCATCCAGACCATAGGCAGACAGGCGAGTTGGGGCACCCATTTGCTCGAAGAAATTACGGGTTGCAGCAATTGCCGCATCAATACGTTCTTCTTCGGAGCCTTCAGTGATATTCCACACGCGCTCAGCGTATTGCAGAAGTTTGCCGCGTTTCTCGTTACGTTTTTCATTCAACAAAGATGGCAGAACCACCGCCAGAGTCTGCGCGTGATCCAGGCCGTGCATCGCAGTCAGTTCATGACCCAGCATGTGAGTCGCCCAGTCCTGCGGTACGCCGGCACCGATCAGGCCGTTTAATGCCATGGTCGCCGCCCACATTACGTTGGCACGCACGTCATAGTTTTCTGGCTCTTTCAGTGCAATTGGGCCGTCTTCAACCAGCGTTAACAGAATACCTTCGGCAAAACGGTCCTGCACCTTGGCGTTCACTGGGTAAGTGATGTATTGCTCAACGGTGTGAACAAAGGCGTCGACTACACCGTTTGCAACCTGGCGCGGTGGCAAAGTGTAGGTGTAAACCGGGTCAAGTACCGCGAATACAGGCTGAACGTGTTCAGACATAAACGCTTGTTTGTCGCCTGTTTCACGGCGAGAAACTACGGCACCCTTGTTGGATTCAGAACCGGTCGCAGGCAGCGTCAGAACAGAACCCATTGGGATTGCGCTCTTCACATCGTTGCCATGAGTTAGCAGGATATTCCATGGATCGATATCAGCCGGATAGTTGGCTGCTGCGGCGATGAATTTAGTGCCATCCAGCACAGAACCGCCACCGACCGCTAACAGGAAAGTGACTTTCTGCTGGCGCACAACTTCTACCGCTTTCATCAGCGTTTCGTAAGTCGGGTTAGGTTCAATACCACTAAACTCCAGTACATCCAGCCCTTTGAGTTCGGCGTAAACCTGGTCCAGCACGCCGTTTTTCTTCACGCTGCCGCCGCCGTAGGTGATCAATACGCGGGCATCAGCAGGAATTTGTGCGCGCAATTCGGAAATAGCGCCTTTACCAAACAGGATGCGAGTTGGGGTATGTAGGTTGAAGTTGTTCATTATTTGATTCCTGTGGTTTGGATCGTTAGAGACAATACTTATCGAATTTGATGGTAGCCATTGTCGGCTTCGGCTGGCTATCTCTCAATGCTTATTCCTGCCTTTGTCTTGCCTATTTCTACTTACCTCTGGAGAAAAATATAAATTAGTCGCAGACTTATCACGTCATAAAAGCCATGTGGAGCGGAAGGGAATGAAGCGGGAAGCGATTTGCCAGCAATTAACAAATAAGATTAATTATTTGATACAAAAAGAAAATAGTGGTCTTTCTTCATTACCAAATGTCACTTTATTGTATGGCACTAAACCCTATGCTCGCACGCCAGTAATGTATGAGCCTGGAATCATTATTCTCTTTTCAGGGCAAAAAACGGGTTATTTGAACGATCGTGTGTTTCGCTACGATGCTAATGAATATCTGCTATTAACGGTGCCACTGCCTTTTGAATGTGAAACCTTTGCCTCACCTGAAATGCCATTGGCGGGCTTGCGGATTAATATCGATATCTTGCAGCTTCAGGATTTGCTTATGGATATTGGCGAGGATGATTTATCGCATCCGCATAACAACTCAACAGGGATTAACTCAGCCGAGATTTCCGAAGAGATCCTGTGTGCCGCCGAGCGTTTGCTGGACGTGCTCGAACACCCGCTTGATGCGCGAATTCTGGGAAAACAGATCATTCGCGAGATTCTCTACCACATTTTAATTGGGCCGTGTGGCGGGGCGCTGCTGGCATTGGTTAGCCGGCAGACGCATTTCAGCCTGATTAGCCGTGTGTTGCGTCGTATTGAAACGCAGTACACCGAGAACCTCTCAGTGGACCAACTAGCCGCTGAAGCGAATATGAGCGTCTCTGCGTTTCACCATAACTTTAAGTCGGTGACCAGTACTTCGCCGCTGCAATACCTCAAAAGCTACCGCCTGCATAAAGCGCGAATGTTGATTTTGCATGATGGGGTGAAAGCTAGCGCTGCGGCTATTCGTGTGGGATATGAAAGTGCTTCGCAGTTTAGCCGCGAGTTTAAACGCTACTTTGGGGTGACTCCGGGTGAAGATGCCGCTCGTATGCGAGTCATTTAAGCTGAAGCTTACAGAGTGGATAATTTCGCATTATCCACTCTGTAATTTTTATGCGGGGTTAAATCTTTTTTTGATAACCACAAATAGTGTACCTACCAGACCTGCGACCAGCAGAACCATCGGCAGAATCATCAGACAGGTCATCACCTGATCTTCGTGGCGTTTCACAAATGGAATCATGCTCAGGGCATAACCCAGGCTGGTGACGCTACCAACCCATAACAACCCACTAAACCAGTTAAATACCTGGAAGCGGCGATTGCTAAGGCCAGAAATGCCCGCCATGGTTGGCAGCAGTGTGCGCACAAACGCCAAAAAACGGCCAGCTAACAAAGCGAATAAACCGTGTCGGTCAAACATCACCGTCGCTCGCTCGTGATACTGCGGTGGGAGTTGTTTCAGCCAGCTTTTCACCACCCGGGTATTGCCGAGCCAGCGGCCTTGCACATAGCTCAACCAGCAACCGAGGCTTGCTGCCGCGGTTAAAATAACGATTGTCGGGACGAAATTCATAACCCCTTTTGCCACTAGCGCTCCTGCGAGTAATAGCAGACTGTCACCTGGCAAAAACGAGGCGGGCAGTAATCCATTTTCGAGAAACAGCGTCGCAAACATGACGCAATAAACCACTCCAACAACATGAGGGTCCGCGAGTGCAGCAAAGTCATGTTGCCAAAGCGCTTGAACGATATTGTGTATAACAGCCATGGCAAATCCTGTGGAACCGCTTTATTGAGCAGGCCTGAATCTACAGTAGTTAGATTAGGCACACCTTAGTTTTAGGAACTTAGTGTAACGCTAAAAAGCCTGCGACATCTTGATCACAGGCTCAACAAATCATTATGGGATAGCAAAAACTGTCCTTATGGGCGTCCACTTCTGGCAATTTTAGGCGATCCGTTGGAAACCTGCTTCAAGATCGGCGATGAGATCGTCAACATTTTCCAGGCCAATGTGAATGCGTACTAGCGTCCCGCTGAAGTCTACCCCGCCAGCCGGGCGGATCTCTGCGAGTTCTTCCGGTTGGTTGGCTAGGATAAGCGATTCATAGCCGCCCCAGGAATAGGCCATACTAAAATAGTGGAAATTATCCAGGTAGTGCTGATATTGCTCGTTATTTAAGCGACTCTTCAGCACAAATGAGAACAAGCCGCTGCTACCTGTAAAGTCTCGTTTCCAGAATTCATGCCCTTTGCTGCCGGGCAGTGCAGGGTGATTAACACGTTCAACCTGCGGGTGTTGTGCCAGCCATTCGGCAATTTTCAGACTACTTTCATGATGTTGACGCAGGCGCACACCAAGAGTGCGTAGACCTCTGCTCGTCATATAAGCGGTATCGGCATCCAACATTTGCCCCATCAGATAAGAGTTCTCGCGCAACTGATCCCAGCAACGTGCATTTGATACAGCTGTACCAACCATCGCATCCGAGTGGCCAATCAGGTATTTGGTGCCGGCCTGAATCGAAATATCGATACCGAAATCCAGCGCCTTAAAGAGAATGCCTGCCGCCCAGGTGTTATCAATCATGATGATGGCGTCTGGGGCAACGCTACGTACCGCCTGTACAATGGCTGGAACGTCATGTACTTCCATTGTGATAGAGCCAGGCGATTCCAGAAATACGACTTTAGTATTGGGTTGCACAAGTTCAGCAATGCCTGCGCCAATCATTGGGTCAAACCAGGTGGTGCTCACACCGAGTTTAGCGAGGATTTTGGTGCAGAAGTCCTGGCTGGGCTCGTAAGCGGAGCCGGTCATCAGCACATTGTCACCTTGCTCGACGAACGCCAGAATCGCATTGGCAACGGCTGCGGCGCCACAAGGGTAAAGCGCACAACCCGCACCACCTTCGAGCTCGCACATTGCTTCTTGTAAAGAGAAGTGGGTCAGGGTGCCGCGGCGACCATAAAAAAGTTCGCCTTTCGCGCGGTTAGCCGTCGCCTGCTTTTTGGCTTCAACAGTTTCAAAAACCAACGAGGAAGCGCGTTGAATGACGCTGTTAACCGAACCCTGGGTGAATTTTTTATCGCGCCCGGCATTAACCAGCGCCGTTTCAATGTGCTTCTTCGCAGTCATGTTCACTTTACCCTGTTTAACCATCTGGATGTCTAAATCTAACTTATCATCTTTTTGCTGCGTAAGCGCAAGGAATGCATAGACAATTTAAGGCACTCTTTAAATACTAATGAGAACTACTATCAATTCGATGCCGTTTTGATATTATTACGACCAGTTTTTGTATTGTTTCGTGGTGGAGAGTAAGAGTGACGAATAATTTGATGCAGACAGACCTCTCTGTCTGGGGCATGTATCAACATGCCGACATCGTGGTAAAGATTGTGATGATCGGCCTGATTATGGCCTCTGTCGTCACTTGGGCAATCTTCTTTAGCAAAAGTGTTGAGCTGTCATCGCAGAAGCGCCGTCTTAAGCGTGAACAGCAGCAACTGGCTAATGCCCGCTCTCTGGATGAAGCCAGTGAAATGGCCGAAACGTTTGATTCGAAAAGCCTCAGCACTATGCTTATCAACGAAGCACAGAACGAACTGGAGCTTTCCGCAGGCAGCGAAGATAACGAAGGCATTAAAGAGCGTACCGGTTTCCGCCTTGAGCGCCGTGTTGCGGCAGCGGGTCGCCACATGGGACGCGGTAACGGCTTCCTTGCGACCATCGGTGCGATCTCTCCATTCGTCGGCCTGTTTGGTACGGTCTGGGGCATCATGAACAGCTTCATTGGGATTGCTCAGTCGCAGACCACTAACCTGGCGGTTGTTGCACCTGGTATCGCAGAAGCGTTGCTGGCAACGGCTATTGGCCTGGTTGCAGCGATTCCTGCGGTTGTTATCTATAACGTCTTTGCCCGTGTGATTGGCGGCTATAAAGCGTCTCTGGGTGACGTTGCTGCTCAGGTTCTGCTGCTGCAAAGTCGTGATCTGGATTTAGCGGCTAGCTCTCAGTCTCGCCCAGTACGTACCGCTCAGAAACTGCGTGTAGGTTGATCCCATGGCAATGAGTTTTAACGAAAACCACGATGATAACGGCGAAATGCATGACATCAACGTGACGCCGTTTATCGATGTCATGTTGGTACTGCTGATTATCTTCATGGTGGCCGCACCGCTTGCGACAGTGGATGTGAAGGTTAACCTTCCTGCATCTTCAAGCCAGCCGCAACCGCGCCCGGAAAAGCCCGTCTATCTGTCCGTCAAAGCTGACAAAACCATGTTTATTGGTAACGATGAAGTGACCAAAGAAAGCATGATTAACACGCTGATGGCGGCGACCGAAGGCAAGAAAGACACCACGATTTTCTTCCGCGCAGACAAAACGGTTGATTACGAAACCATGATGAACGTGATGGATACGCTGCATCAGGCAGGGTATTTGAAGATCGGGTTGGTGGGACAAGAAGTCACTGCCGCCAAATAAGTTTTGCATGCTCTTACAACGGCCTGTTAGCTCAACTAACGGGCCGTTTTTCTTTTGTCCGCATTCCCGTCTGACTTAATTCAAATTTTAAAATCACACGAACGTATTATTGATAACGTGTGAAACTTATTCGCGATGAAACAATGTTTATCTATGCTATTTCTATGCCCGTCATAATTCGAGCCGCAGGGGTGTTGGCTGCACTCACAAACCCCAGTCACTTACTTAAGTAAGCTCCTGGGGATTTGCTCCCTTGCCGCCTACCTGCAACTCGAATTATTTTGGGTATATGCGGGATTATTCCGTCCTGAAAATATCTGATAACAGAAGCGTGGATAACCAAATGGCAACGATGACTGTTTTGCATACCGGCAATAAACAGCCCGACGTGGTGTCTCTGAGAAACATTTATCTGCATGCTGATGTTTTAATGTTTTGGGTCGTGTGGGGAATGTTTGTTATTTCGCTGGCGGTGGGGTGGGCTTATGATGCGCTACCGGTGGCGCTGGTAGTGGGCAGTTTACTTGCGTTGAGTTCCAGTATTATCAAAGTATTACTACCCGGTAAGCTATTTACCCGCTTGTATTATGCGTTCACATTAATCGGTTTTGCCGCATTGCTCATTCAATTAGGTGACGGTGAAACTGAATATCACTTTTCGGTTTTTGTATTGCTATCAGCATTATTAGCTTATCGCGATTATCGACCATTATTAATAGGGGCGATGGTTGCAGCGCTTCACCATGTATTATTTGCCTGGCTGCAAGCTAATGACTTATTTGGTATCACTTGCTTTATGCATCCCGGCATTCATATGGTGGTATTCCATGCCATTTTTGTGGTGGCGCAAACGGCAATCCTGATTTATATGGCATTGCGAATGGCAGACGATGCCCGTTCCGCCAGCGAAGTCGCGCAACTGGCGGCGCAGATTAACCGCCAGCCGGGTTGCCTGACCCTTACACGTAGTGAAAGAGAAAGCCGCACGCCGTTTGCTCAAACCTTTAATACTACGCTTACCACGATGAGAGACACGCTAAGCCATGTGAGTGCTGGTGTGGCATCAGTACTCACAGCTTCGGAAAGTATCATCCAACGTAATGCCGCACTGTCTAAACGTACTGACGAGCAGGCAGCCGCGCTGGCCGTTGCTGCCAGTGCCATGGAACAACTCAGCTCCTCCGCAGTCGCGACTAGTGACAAAGCGCAAAGTGCCAGGATGCTTGCCACTCAGGCAAGTAATCTCGCCAGCAAAGGTGGAGTCAGTATCGATGCTGCCACACACACTATGGAACAAATCCGCGAAGAGTCTGACCACATCAGCAATATTCTTGAACTGATCGATGGCATTGCCTTCCAGACTAATATTCTGTCGCTAAACGCGTCCGTTGAAGCAGCCCGGGCAGGCGCTCATGGTCGAGGGTTCGCGGTGGTGGCTGCCGAAGTACGCACACTGGCGTTACGTTGCGAAAATGCGGCCAAAGACATACGTCAGTTGATAAGCGTATCGGTAGAGTGTACTCGGACAGGCTCGGTACAAGTGGAGAACGCGGGGCAAACCATGCGTGAAGTGATTGGTTCCATCAATGCGTTGGCAGAGTTGGTGGAAGAGCTTTCTGATATGAGTGGACAGCAAAGTATCAGCATTACGCAAATGAATGAGAGCATCGCCAGTATCGATGAAAGCGTGAGGTATAACGTGGAACATACTGCGCAAACCGTACAGGCTGCGCGCCAACAACAGCAACAAGCTGATGATTTGCAGCAGGCAATCTCAGTATTTCGTCTGGCCTGATAACCGGTTCGTAAGCGTATTTATGTCGCCAAAGAAGAGCGCCTGCTTTTCGCATGCGCTCCAGAAATCTTATAAGTGCGGAGTTTTGTAGCTGTTTTCCAGCAATGCACGGGTACGTGAGAGTGTTTGTGTTTCTTCATCTCTCAACTTCTGATACACCGCCTCTAGTCGAGCCAGAACTTCGGTTTTAAGCCTGGGGTGGTGGCTGATGATCTCGCTGAGAACTGAGCCATAAATCTCATCTTTCACACGATATGGGTAAATTTGATGGCGGTTATGCCATTTTTGTTCAACCAATGCCGCAGTGATATTGATCTGACCTTGCGCGATGCGAGCAATATTTTCATTTTTAATCTGTACCAGCGCGGCAATATTTTCACGTAATAACGTATTATCAGACGCGGTATCGTCAGATGGTGCGGCCGTTTGAACTGGGGGAAATTGCAATTCTGACATTGGCATTACTCATCCAGAGAATAAAACAGAGGCCAGCTTTTTTCCTGAGTTAACTGATTGACCCAGATTTGCTGTGAATGGTGACTTATCTGCAATTTTTTATCTTCTATTAGCATTTGCAGATCGGCTGAGTTGATTTTTTCTTGCTCTATGAGTTCATTTAATACTGTTACTATCGCTTCAATTTTCACTGCATAAAACAAACGATCTTTTAAATGCCGGTCGTTCTCTTCAAGCAATGTATTTTTCGCTTGCCCAGCATAATGAGGGGCGCTCAGAATCGTTTTCTCCAGAACTAAAAGATTATCCTGAGGATTTAGCGTTAGAGCGCTATGTTCTTCTGATCCGGCAATATCAGCCTGAGAGACAGGAAGGGTCACTGGCACCAGGTTGTTGGGCAGCATTAGAGATGTCCTTTTATATCAATGGAATAAATTTTTACGGTTAACAGATGCCAGGTTGACTATATGTTGCCTCAAAATTACTATAAAAAAAACAGGAGTTCCCATGCAAAGCGTCTTTTATTCAATTGTATTAATATTGTTATTGCTGTGCGTAGTACTGGTGCTGATGCGTGAGATTTCGCATCCCAAAGTTAAATTAACCCCCGCTAGTATCCCTAAATTAAATTTATCTGAAATTGACGAGCGTGAAGATTATTTTGCTAAGTTAATGTTAAAAATAACGCCTGATTATTACTGGCGAGTGAGCCATGAATATGTGGATTTCAATCATGCCACTATCAAACGGATGCATATTGACGAACTTAGCGCTGACCTGACACTCTTTAACGCTCAGCGGCGTTGTAGTGATTTACACTCTGCCATCTACCGCTATTACGATAATCTCAGAAAGCGCTGTTCCGAGGGGGAGAAGGTACCTTTTGCTGATATCGAACTGCTGAATTTACGCCAGTGCTTTGATGAGTTCAGTCATGATGCTTACCCCGCGTTGGTTGCTTTGGTATGGCCGCATCTTCAGAGACCGGAAGTCTGTCTTGAGAATGTATAGTGCATTTTGCCAATTAGGCTGATTTGATATCAGGCTGTTTTTTAAACTAAAAAAAGACCCTGTAAATAATTCTGTGTAACTGCCAACGTATTAAAGGTGATCGCTCAGGCGGTCACCGAACTCGATAATAAAACGACTCATCGCCAGCCGCCAGTTTTGGATCGGCATACTCCATTTCTTT
>NZ_JAJSOU010000017.1:0-89642 GCF_021282405.1 Buttiauxella cochleicola | reverse complement strand
ACAGATTGTCTGATAAATTGTTAAAGAGCAGTGAGTTACGCGCTTTCGCTTGCTAACTCGAGGTGGCGTATATTACGCTTTCCTCTTTCAGAGTCAAGCGTTTATTTTCGCTTTTCATCTGGCTGACGAGCCGGTTTGTAAGCCGTTGTGCCGTGTCAGTGGAGGCGCAGTATAGGGATTTTCTGGAAGCTGACAACCCCTATTTTCAAAATAATTACCGACCGCACATTTTTTAGGCGTTAAGCTTATTTTTAGCGCGCTTTTATCGCTTTTGGCAGGTCTGCGAGGCTATTAATGACAAAATCAGCTGCAGCTTCGCTTTGCTCAGTGACTGGCTTACCAGTACGAACCAGTACTTTTGTCCCTACTTGTGCAGCTGACGCTGCCTGCATGTCTTCCAATTTGTCGCCAACCATATATGAAGAAGCCATATCTATATGAAGGAACTCTTGAGCAGAGAGCAACATGCCCGGTTGCGGTTTACGGCAATCACAGGTTTGGCGAAACTCTTCTATTATTGCATCTGGGTGATGCGGGCAATAATAGATACCATCCAGGTCAACACCGCGGTCTGCTAAAGACCAGTCCATCCACTCTGTCAGATTTTCAAAATCATCTTCCGTAAACATGCCACGGGCGATACCTGATTGGTTGGTGACAAGAACCAATGCATAGCCCATTGCTTTTAACTCACGCATTGCGTCAATCACACCATCAATGAACTCGAACTGATCAACTTCATGGACATAGCCATGATCAACATTAATGGTGCCATCACGATCGAGAAAAATAGCGGGAACAGACTGTGCCACTTGGAAACTCCTGAAACTGGGATTATTAGCCGTAGTATCGCATGATTTCTTATCCGGGCGAGAACAGACAATCATTCGCGGATTGATTTAGACGTCTGGATGCCTTAACATCCATATCGATAGCGGTCATCGCCCGTTATCGGCAGCAGAAAATGCCACGGCTTACACTCATACGATAATAAATAACCTAATGATTAAACTTTCGAATATCACCAAAGTGTTCCAACAAGGGAATCGCAGCATACAGGCGTTGAATAACGTCAGCCTGCATGTTCCTGCTGGGCAAATTTATGGCGTGATCGGCGCATCCGGAGCTGGGAAGAGCACTCTTATCCGCTGTGTAAATCTGCTTGAGCGCCCAACAGAGGGTTCAGTACTGGTCGATGGTCAGGAGCTGACAACACTTTCTGAAGGGCAGCTCACCAAAGCGCGCCGTCAGATTGGCATGATTTTCCAGCACTTTAATTTACTCTCTTCCCGTACCGTCTATGGCAACATTGCATTGCCATTAGAGTTGGACAATACGCCGCGCGAAGAAATCAAACGTCGCGTATCTGAATTACTTGATTTGGTCGGCCTGAGTGAAAAACATGATGCATACCCTGCCAATCTTTCTGGCGGGCAAAAACAGCGTGTCGCTATTGCTCGTGCACTGGCCAGCAATCCTAAAGTGTTGTTGTGTGATGAGGCCACCAGCGCACTCGACCCAGCAACAACGCGTTCGATTCTCGAACTACTGAAAGATATTAACCGCCGCCTTGGTCTGACTATTCTATTAATTACCCATGAAATGGATGTTGTTAAACGCATCTGTGACTGCGTTGCGGTCATTAGCGACGGTGAGTTAATAGAACAAGATACCGTAAGCGAAGTGTTCTCTCATCCAAAGACACCGCTGGCACAACAGTTTATTCAATCCACTTTGCATCTGGATATTCCGGAAGATTACGCACAGCGTTTGAGCGCCGATAAAAGCAAAACAACAGTTCCTTTACTGCGCCTGGAATTTACCGGCCAGTCTGTTGATGCTCCGCTACTTTCCGAAACCGCCCGCCGCTTTAATGTGAACAGCAATATTATCAGCGCGCAGATGGATTACGCCGGCGGCGTGAAGTTCGGCATTATACTGTGTGAATTGCATGGTGAACATCAGGATATGGACGCTGCTATCACATACCTGCAGCAGCAACATGTAAAAGTAGAGGTGCTGGGTTATGTCTGAGCCAATGATGTGGTTACTGTTAAAAGGCGTGTATGAAACGCTGGCGATGACTTTTGTGTCTGGCTTCTTTGGCTTCGTTCTTGGTTTGCCTGTCGGTGTGCTTCTTTATATTACACGTCCGGGGCAAATCAGCGCGAACGCTAAGCTTTATAACAGCCTTTCGGCGTTAGTGAATATCTTCCGTTCTATCCCGTTCATTATATTGCTGGTATGGATGATTCCATTTACCCGAATGATTGTAGGAACGTCGATTGGCCTGCAAGCGGCTATCGTGCCGTTAACCGTAGGCGCAGCACCGTTTATCGCTCGTATGGTAGAAAATGCCCTATTGGAAATCCCTTCGGGCCTGATTGAAGCTTCGCGTGCAATGGGCGCAACACCAATGCAGATTATTCGCAAAGTTCTGCTACCAGAAGCACTACCGGGTCTGGTGAATGCTGCAACCATCACGCTGATTACACTGGTTGGCTATTCTGCTATGGGTGGTGCTGTTGGTGCCGGAGGCTTAGGTCAGATTGGTTATCAGTACGGTTATATCGGTTATAACGCTACCGTGATGAATACGGTATTAGTGTTATTGGTGGTATTAGTGTATTTAATTCAATTCTCAGGCGATCGTATCGTCCGGGCAGTGACTCACAAATAATACGTTCAACACAACATCGTTTTTACACATAGTAAGGAAGGGATATGTCTTTTAAATTTAAAACCTTTGCGGCAGTTGGTGCTCTGATTGGTTCTCTGGCACTTGTGGGTTGCGGTCAGGACGAGAAAGATCCAAACCATATTAAAGTTGGCGTCATCGTTGGTGCTGAACAGCAGGTTGCTGAAGTTGCGCAGAAAGTCGCAAAAGAGAAATACGGCCTGGATGTTGAGCTGGTTACCTTTAACGATTACGTTCTGCCAAACGAAGCTCTGAGCAAAGGCGATATTGATGCTAACGCCTTCCAGCACAAACCATACCTGGATCAGCAGATTAAAGACCGTGGCTACAAACTGGTTTCTGTTGGTAACACATTCGTCTACCCAATTGCAGGCTACTCCAAAAAAATCAAATCATTGGATGAGCTGCAAACTGGCGCACAGATTGCTCTGCCAAACGACCCAACTAACCTTGGCCGTTCCCTGTTGCTGCTGCAGAAACAAGGTCTGATCAAACTGAAAGATGGTGTTGGCCTGCTGCCAACAGTTCTGGATGTGACTGAGAATCCTAAAAACCTGAAGCTGGTTGAGTTGGAAGCGCCACAACTGCCACGTTCTTTGGATGATGCTCAGATTGCTCTGGCTATCATCAATACCACTTACGCAAGCCAGATTGGCCTGACTCCAGCGAAAGACGGTATCTTCGTTGAAGATAAAGACTCTCCATATGTGAACATGATCGTTTCCCGTGAAGACAACAAAGATGCTGAAAACGTGAAGAAATTTGTTCAGGCTTACCAGTCTGACGAAGTTTACGAAGCAGCAAACAAAGTCTTCAACGGCGGTGCAGTAAAAGGCTGGTAAGTTTCCATTCTTCTATTTTTGCGTAAATAATCTAAGACGGGCTTATGCCCGTCTTGTTATTTGTACGAGAGCTTGGTTCAATAATCGCGTTTTATCATTCATTGAGGAAAAATTATGCGTGCTTTACCGATCTGTTTATTAGCAGTCATGCTGAGCGGCTGTACGATGCTAAGCAGATCCCCTGTTGAACCTGTTAAAAGCACTGCAACAGCGCCGACGCCAGAACCTGCTAAGCCTAAAGCTCCACGTCCAGCACCAGTAAGAATCTATACCAATGCTGAAGAGTTAGTCGGTAAACCTTTCCGCGACCTCGGTGAAGTCAGCGGTGATTCATGCCAGGTTAGCAATCAGGATTCGCCACCGAATATCCCAACAGCTCGCAAACGCTTACAAGTAAACGCCTCAAAAATGAAAGCAAATGCGGTCTTACTACATAGCTGTGATGTCACCAGCGGTACGCCAGGGTGTTACCGTCAGGCTGTTTGCGTTGGTTCGGCGTTAAACGTTTCTGCAAAATGACTGCATTTAGTTTCGAGCAAATTGGCGTTATCCGCTCTCCTTATAAAGAGAAGTTTGCCGTCCCCCGCCAACCAGGTTTAGTCACTGATGGCGGTGGCGAATTGCATTTACAACCTCCCTACAATGTGGCGGATGCCGTTCGTGGCCTCGAAGGTTTTAGTCATCTATGGCTGCTATTTGTCTTTCACCAAACGATGGAAGGTGGCTGGCGGCCTACAGTTCGTCCACCGCGCCTGGGCGGGAATACGCGTATGGGAGTTTTTGCCACGCGTTCAACCTTCCGGCCAAACCCCATCGGCATGTCGCTGGTTGAACTGAAAGGTGTTCGTTGCCAAAAAGATCAAGTTATTTTGCAGCTAGGCAGTCTGGATTTAGTCGATGGCACCCCCATCGTTGATATCAAACCTTACCTGCCGTTTGCGGAAGCCGTGCCAGAAGCCATAGCGGGTTATGCGCAAAACGCCCCCGCAGCCGATATGCCGGTATATTTTACAGCTGATGTGCAGCAGCAATTACCGGTGTTGGATAAACGTTATCCTTATATTGAGCGTTTCATCCGCCAGGTGCTCGCACAAGACCCTCGTCCGGCCTATCGTAAAACGGAAGATGCGGGTAAAACCTACGCCGTTTTATTGCTGGATTTCAATGTTCGCTGGCGTGTAACAGACGAAGGTTCAGAAGTGTTTGCAATTGAGACCCGTTAATTTATCGCCCTTCTCTTTTGACATTCCGGCCACACTGGTAAACTAAAACACTTATTTTGCATCAGGCTACTCAGGTAGCCAGTTATCTGCCGTTCAAATGGAACCGTAACAACATGCGTACTAGCCAATATCTGCTCTCCACACTGAAGGAGACACCAGCCGACGCTGAGGTCATCAGCCACCAACTGATGCTGCGTGCCGGGATGATCCGCAAACTCGCTTCTGGTTTGTATACCTGGTTGCCGACCGGTCTGCGCGTCCTGAAAAAAGTCGAAAACATCGTGCGTGAAGAGATGAACAACGCCGGTGCCATCGAGATGTGCATGCCCGTGGTTCAGCCCGCAGATTTGTGGCAGGAGAGCGGTCGTTGGGAACAGTATGGCCCAGAGTTGCTGCGTTTTGTTGATCGCGGCGATCGCCCATTTGTTCTCGGCCCAACACACGAAGAAGTCATCACTGACCTGATTCGTAACGAACTGAGTTCTTACAAACAACTGCCACTGAACTTCTTCCAGATCCAGACGAAGTTCCGTGACGAAGTCCGCCCACGTTTCGGCGTCATGCGTTCCCGTGAATTCCTGATGAAAGATGCTTACTCTTTCCATACCTCTCAGGAATCCCTGCAGGAAACTTATGATGCAATGTATCAAGCCTACAGCAAAATCTTCACCCGTATGGGTCTGGATTTCCGCGCGGTAGAAGCGGATACCGGTTCAATCGGTGGCAGCGCATCTCACGAATTCCAGGTGCTGGCTCAGTGTGGTGAAGATGATGTTATCTTCTCAACCGAATCTGATTTTGCAGCGAACATCGAATTTGCTGAAGCAGTCGCTCCGGCTGGCGGTCGTGCGGCACCAACCGTTGAAATGACGCAGATCGACACCCCGAATGCGAAAACCATCGCTGAGTTGGTTGAACAGTTCAACCTGCCGGTAGAAAAAACCGTTAAGACTTTGATGGTTAAAGCTACCGAAGGCAGCGCTTACCCGCTGGTCGCTCTGCTGGTTCGAGGCGATCATGAACTGAATGAAGTTAAAGCAGAAAAACTGCCACAAGTTGCTAGCCCGCTGACTTTCGCGACCGAAGAAGAAATTCGTGCCGTCGCTAAAGCAGGTCCTGGCTCACTTGGCCCAATCAATCTACCAATCCCTGTTGTGATTGACCGTACCGTTGCTGTAATGAGCGATTTCGCGGCAGGCGCAAACATCGACGGTAAACACTTCGTTGGTATTAACTGGGAACGTGATGTTGCGCTGCCAGAAGTTGCTGATATCCGTAACGTTGTTGAAGGTGATCCAAGCCCGGACGGTAAAGGTACCCTGCTGATTAAGCGCGGTATCGAAGTGGGCCATATCTTCCAGCTTGGCACTAAGTATTCAGAAGCGATGAAAGCTTCAGTTCAGGGTGAAGATGGCCGTAACCAGACGCTAACCATGGGTTGCTACGGTATCGGTGTGACTCGCGTAGTTGCTGCTGCAATCGAACAGAACAATGACGAGCGTGGCATTGTGTGGCCAGATGCAATCGCACCATTCCAGGTTGCGATTCTGCCAATGAACATGCACAAATCTTTCCGCGTGAAAGAACTGGCTGAAGAGCTGTACTCAACTCTGCGTGCCAAAGGCATCGACGTATTAATGGATGACCGTAAAGAGCGTCCAGGCGTGATGTTTGCCGATATGGAACTGATTGGTATTCCTCATACTGTCGTTATCGGCGATCGCAACCTTGATAGCGAAGAAGTTGAATACAAAAACCGCCGTGAAGGTGAGAAGCAGATGATCAAAACCGGCGAAATCATTGATTTCTTGCTGGCACAGATTCAACGCTAAGACTGGCGTATAAAGTAAAAAGCCCCGCTAAGTGATTAGCGGGGCTTTTTTATATCCACTTGTTTATCAATCGTGGCAGCTTTTCTTAGGCTCAAATTTGGCTGCTCGGTCTGCAACGACTGTTTTCTTCAACTCGCCGCTATCTGGTGATGCCTGCAATGTAAAGTGAGCATCAACCACCAGCAATACCGGCTGATAATCCTCACCCCGCGCTGCCGCATATCCACGTTCCAGTTCTGCGTTACTGGCCACAGCGAATGTTTTCCCTGTAGAGCAATCCTGGAAAATCGCCGCATCAGCCATGTACTTATACATGCCTTTCATGGTCATTGGCGTTGCAGGTAACGCTTCTTTACTTGGCGTCAGAGTGTAAGTGAGCTGAGACTCAATCAAGTTACCTGCCCTATCCAACATCTCCAGGTTATCGCCTTTCGGGCGGAAATAGAGTTTTTCGCCGTCGCGTTCAGTGAGAACCAATTTATCCGCGGTACGTGCCCAACTTCCGTAAGAGGCAAAGACTGAAGGTTCTTTCACGCCCTGATAACGTTGATTCATCACCCAGGTACCGTCTTTTTCCAAAAACAGCGACGTTTCAATCCCTGAACAATCCGCGCAAGGTAAAACCCCTTTGTAACTTTGCTGCATTGGCTGTAGCTCTGCGGCTTGAGCAGGCTGTAACGTTTGAACTTCAGCCCGGTTATTACAGCCAAAAAGTGCAAACAAGCTACACACAGCGATAGCTGACAATAGAATCTTTTTCACCATCTCTTCCTTCTTCTGGTCAATATCTTTGCCGTTCGTCATTCAGGGCGACGGACTTTCCCGCGTAATGATTTCGTCGTTGATTTCTGTGATTTCGATGCGAGACGGCGCTCTTTCGATGCACGCGTAGGTCGTGTGGCTCGTCGGTTTTTTTGCTCAACAGTTAACTCTTGAATCAATGAAATCAGCCTTGCTACTGCAGCTTCACGATTCATTTCCTGACTACGGTACTCCTGCGCCTTTATCACCACCACGCCATCGGGCGTAATAAGATGGTGGCTGGCCGCCAGCAAACGTTCTTTATAATACTCTGGCAGGCTGGAGGCCCGGATGTCAAAACGCAAATGAATTGCCGTTGAGGTTTTATTCACATGCTGGCCGCCCGCTCCCTGCGCGCGGATAGCCGTAATAGTGACCTCACTGTCCGGTATTGCAATCGTTCGTGACACTTCGATCATTAATGATGCTGCCAGGCCGTAAAGTGAATTTCGAGATTATTCTCAGCATCAGATAACCAGATTGCACCGTCCTGAATGGTGGCCTGTAAGTTCATCGAACGTGTACCAAATTCGCACAGCTTCGCCAGTTGCTCATCATCCAGATACCAGATAGACAAGTTTTGGTATTGCTTGAGTTTGTTCTGATGCTGCTGCCACCAGACTTCAGCGGCACGACTGTTATAAGTAAACAGCGCCACTTCACCAGACTGGCTACAGGCTTTTTTCAGGCGTTTTTCATCTGGCAGACCTAGTTCAATCCATAGGTCGATACCCATATGGTCGTTACGCTGCCAGATTTCCGGTTCTTCTTCTGCGCTTAAACCCCGGCTGAATTGCAGACGCTCGTTAGCGTATTTAATCCACGCCAGCAGACGCAGCATCATACGTTCTTGCGTTTCCGAAGGATGGCGCGCAAGCGTCAGATTGCTATCCAGGAACTGATTGCGATCGAGATCGGCAACATTCACCATCGCTTTATAGATTGTTGCTTTTAACGCCATCACACTTCTCCGAACTCAATTAGGCGCTCATTGTAACCAAAACCTCGCTAAAACGCTGTTATGTATTCACTCAAGTAGAGGGGTGCGCTGCTGATATCGGTTTCATGCCTGTGGTATAGTCACCTTGCTAAACAGAGTTTATCTTCGTAGGCTTAACTGGCATCACACGATTAAGTCTGAGGTCGGGACTCTGAAAGGAGGGCGTGTGGAAAAGTATTGTGAATTAGTACGAAAGCGCTATGCGGAAATAGCCAGCGGAGATTTAGGTTACATTCCCGATGCACTGGGCTGCGTCTTGAAGGTGCTGAACGAAGTGGCTTCCAACGAAGCACAACCAGAATCTATTAGGGAACAGGCGGCGTATGCGGCCGCGAACTTACTGGTGAGCGACTATGTCAATGAATGATGCCTATCAACCCATCAATTGTGATGATTATGACAATCTCGAGCTCGCCTGCCAGCAGAACTTAATACTGACGCTGGAGTTGAAGAGCGGAGAAGTTTTCAAGGCGAAAGCCAGTGATTTGGTGTCTCGTAAAAACATCGAATACTTGATTCTCGATGATGCCGGTACCACTCGCGAAGTTCGTCTCGATAAAATTGCCAGCTTCAGCCATCCTGAAATTGGTACTGTCGTAGTTAGCGAATCCTGATACGCAAAGTATCCGCATGCGTGGGCAGCCTTGGGGCTGCCCTTTTTTATGGCTTCATTGAAGCGTAATAAGCAGCCAAATTGCTGATATCCTCGTCGGAAAGGCCACTTACATAAGCCTTCATCACTTCAG
Organism: Buttiauxella cochleicola; assembly: GCF_021282405.1. NCBI lineage: Bacteria > Pseudomonadati > Pseudomonadota > Gammaproteobacteria > Enterobacterales > Enterobacteriaceae > Buttiauxella > Buttiauxella cochleicola. The sequence goes on along the minus strand of NZ_JAJSOU010000017.1, from coordinate 80,500 downwards.
CTTGCCCACCACTACGCTCGCCCTTTTTATATGCCTTCAACGAGTGTTCAAGATACGCCTCGTTTTGCCCGGCAAGATTCGGGTACATCGGCACGGAAACTTTCCCCGTAGCCCCGTGGCACGCCACGCACATCATGGCTTTTTGCTCACCTGCAGCGGCATCACCTTTTGCCAGTACCGGTTGAGCACACAATAATATGCCCGCTAAAATAATGATTCTCTTCATGATTTATTCTCCTTTTGCCAGTCGACATGCCAGCATAATTCTTCCGTCGCCTTTCCATCCTGGGTAACAAAAACCCCAAGAGCGGCAATCAATTTTTCGCCGTAATATAACAGCGGCGTTCTTTCGCGCTGCCATGGCGCAATACCTGACTCTTGCCAGATCTTTTTCAAACTACGGCCACGTTCGCGCCCAACGATATGGAACTGTCCGGAAGCCTTAAAACGTACGGTAACGGGCTCGTCAACACCAGGTATGCGAACCTCCTGCCCAATAGATGCCAATTGAAGAGTGCCTAAGCCACCGGGCAATGTTAATGGCGCAAAAGGTGCAGACCAGGAAACGATCTCATCACCCAATCCGTTCATCAACGGCAACCAGTACAATGCCCCCTGATATCGGCGAACTTCAAAGCTGCCAAATTTCAAACGGGGGTTGGCATCTTCACGACTTGTTGCAACTTCATTCCACAGGCGTGCCAGCGCTGCTCGCGAAGGCATAGCTGCTTTCTGACGGCCAAACCAGCGGCGTAGCAACGCCGAACGCCGGATATCACTGAGCGGCTTTAGAGGCTCAATGAGTAATGAGCCATCGTCCTGAATCAGCGCCTCAAGTTGTTCGGCAAGCAACTCATCAAGTAATTGTTCTTGCTCTCCACATAACTCAGCGCTGCGGGCAACGCTTTGTGGGAAATGGGGCCAACGCTGTTGGATTTCAGGAATGACCCGCAACCTTAAGAAATTCCGATCGTAGCTATCATCCTGGTTACTTTCGTCTTCTATCCACGTTAATTGATGTTCATTAGCCCACGCTTCCAGAACTTTGCGCGTCTGCCCCAGCAATGGCCGGATTAATTCTGTCTCACCAAACGGCAAACGTTCAGGCATTGCGGCCAGCCCCGCAGGGCCACTTCCCCGCTTCAGGGCAAGTAGAAATGTTTCACACTGGTCATCAAGGTGCTGCGCCGTCAGCAAAATTTCGTCTGGTCGTATTGTTTCAGCCAGCGCCTGATAACGTGCTGCTCGCGCATGGGCTTCAATCCCTAATCCATCGTCTGCCAACTGCACTCGTTTTACTTCAAACGGTACGTTCCATTGTTCGCAAACTTGCTGGCAATGTTCGGCCCAATTATCGGCATAGGGGCTTAAACCGTGATGAATATGCATCGCACGAATTTGGAAGTTAGCACCATGAAGATCGCGAAGCGTGACCAGTTGATGAAGCAAAACCGTGGAATCCAGCCCACCACTAAACGCCACCAGCAAATGTGTGTGCGGTTGCAGTAATTTGTTGAGAAAACGAAGTGGCATAGTCAGTAATTAAAATAAGGATTTGCCCGGAACGTTACCGGGCAACAAGAAGTGAGGCAAGCGTTACTGCTGGTAAAGTTCTAACGGCAGCCCATCAGGGTCATTAAAGAAGGTAAAACGCTTATCGGTGAAAGGATCGATACGAACCGGCTCACACTTCACGCCGTGCTTTTCGAGGTGAACAATCGCGTTGTCGATATCATCCACGCTAAAAGCCAGATGGCGCAGCCCGCAGGCTTCCGGTCGGCTTGGTCTGGCGGGGGGGGAAGGAAACGAGAACAGCTCAATGACATATTGCCCGTTCAACGCCAAATCTCCTTTCCATGAATCCCGTTCCTCCCGGTACGCCTCAGCCTGTAGCGTGAAACCGAGAATATCGCAGTAAAAATGTTTACTGATCTGATAATCCGACGCGATGATCGCGATGTGGTGAACCTGCTTTAAACCCAGCATAAATGCTCCTTTGTTTTTTCTGCACGGTAACGATCGGGATCCGTTAAATCAAGGCGTCAAACCCTTTTTAAGACTCGTACACGGTAAATGCCATCCTCACCCAGTTTGGCTCCGTGAATGTCGGTTTCAAACCCAGGATAGTGCTCTCCAACTGAACACAGCATCAGCAGGAAATCGAGCACCGCACGGCTCTCGTTGGTAATCATCTCACCCGGCATCACAACCGGCACACCTGGCGGATACGGCAGGATCATGTTTGCTGAAACACGGTTTAGCAGTTGTTCTATTTCTACCGTTTCGACATTGCCTTTCACCTGCTGCTGATAAGCCTGATGCGGCGTTATTTTCATTTCCGGCAGCACATCGAAAGCGCGCAGCATCAGGTCAGAAAGATTGTGCTGCTTGATCAGTTTATGAATGCCCTGGGCCAAATCCTGAATGCGCATATTGCGGTAAAAATCAGGATCTTCCGCATACAAATCTGGCAGCATGTTTCTCACACGCAGGTTGAGATCGTAGGAGCGTTTAAACTCTGTCAAACCGCGCAACAAACTCAATGCTTTGGTTTTATCTATCCCAATACTGAACAAGAACAACAGGTTATATGGTCCTGTCTTTTCGACGACCACGCCACGTTCATCGAGGAATTTCGCCACCAGCGCCGCCGGAATTCCCTCTTCCGCCATCGTTCCTAATTCATCCATTCCCGGTGTCAGAATCGTGACTTTAATCGGGTCAAGATACATATGGTCGGCATCAGCATCTTTGAAACCGTGCCAGTCTTCTTCGCCAGGCGAAATCGGCCAGCAGGCGGCTTCGTCGATAAATTCAGGCTGCCAGATATCAAAGAACCAATCCTCCGATTCTTCGCGCAGACGCTGAACTTCCCGGCGAAAATGTAGCGCACGCTCAACGGAACGGTTAATCAAACGCTTACCGGGATTACCACGCAGCATGGCCGCCGCTGTTTCAATCGACGCGACTATTGGATAGCTTGGCGACGTGGTGGTGTGCATCATGTAGGCTTCGTTAAACGTTTCCTCGTCGTAATCCCCTTTGATATGGATTAGCGAAGCCTGCGACAGCGCCGCCAGAAGTTTGTGCGTGGACTGGGTTTCGTAGATGATTTTTCCCGGCACACGGTCGCCGCTCATGCCGCTCTTCCCCTGATAAATCGGGTGGAAGTTGGTGTACGGCACCCAGGCTGAATCAAAATGAATCGAAGGCACGTCCAGCGTTTGCTTAATAAATTCGGTGTTGTAGAGCAAACCGTCGTAGGTCGAATTGGTGATCACCGCATGCACCGGCCATTGCGCATCTTTTGTCGCGGCAACTTTTGCCTCGATGCTTTCACGCATAAATTCACGTTTAGGAATGCCACCCAAGATCCCTAATGCGTTGCGTGTCGGCTTAAGCCAGAGAGGAATCAAATCCGTCATCATCAGCAAATGAGTCAACGATTTGTGGCAGTTGCGGTCGATAAGCACCGTGCTGCCGGAAGGTGCGGCATACATGCCGACGATTTTGTTCGACGTTGATGTGCCGTTGGTCACCATATAACTCTGTTCGGCACCGAAAGTGCGGGCAATATATTCCTCGGCTTCCAGATGCGGGCCGGTGTGGTCAAGCAACGACCCCAACTCCGTCACCGAAATAGAGACATCAGCCTTAAGCGTGTTTGCGCCAAAGAAATCGTAGAACAGGCAGCCGACCGGGCTTTTCTGGTACGCCGTTCCCGCCATATGGCCCGGCGTGCAAAAGGTATATTTCCCTTCGTTCACATAGTTGAATAACGCTTTGGTTAACGGCGGGGTGATGTTATCCAGATACTCGTTGGTGTACTGACGGATGCGCAGGGCGATATCGTCGGCAGCACTGAGTGCGTATTCAAAGAACCACAGCGCCATGCGCATTTCGTTGACGCTGACATCCAGCGAGGAGTGCGTATTGATAAATGCATATAGCGGCAGATATTCATTCAGCTCATTTATTTCGCTGCATAAATCCAGGCTGTACTCGTCCCAGTCAAAAATGACGCCACAAATACGCGGATTATGTTCGATGAGTTTGAGCAGGTCGGTGCTGTTGGTTGGGTAAATCAGGCGAAAACCTTGTGCTTCCAGAGCCTGATGCAGTTCTTTAATTGGCTCGTCTTTATAGAAAACGCCGTGCGGCCCCATGATTGCAATAATGTTCAACGCTTACCTCCTGGAAAAAAACCCTCAGGTAAGCATAGTTTATTGAAAAGTGGCTGAGGACAAGTGCAGAGGTGTAAAGCTTCTTAAAGTGTGGATTTCAGATAATAAAAAAGGCCAGAATTTCTTCTGACCTTCTTCTTCAATATACCCGTTAGCATTCGAGTTGCAGGTAGGCGGCCAGGGAGCTTATCCCGATGAGCTTACTAAAGTAAGTGATTCGGGTAAGTGAGTGCAGCCAACGCCCCTGCAGCTTGAAGGATGATGGGTATATCACGCGTAGCCGTAACTCATCAGACGATGATAACGACGAGCCAGCAGCTCTTCGGTATTCAGCACGTCCAGATCGGCTAAATCTGCCAGCAGTTGCGCTTTCAGAGAAGCGGCCATTGCTTCCACGTTACGGTGTGCACCGCCCAGTGGTTCAGGAATGACGGAATCAATCAGTTTCAACTCTTTCAGACGTGGGGCAATAATGCCCATCGCTTCTGCAGCAATAGGGGCTTTATCAGCACTTTTCCACAGAATTGACGCACAGCCTTCTGGAGAGATAACAGAATAGGTGCTGTATTGCAGCATATTCACTTTATCGCCCACACCGATTGCCAACGCACCGCCAGAACCACCTTCGCCAATTACGGTACAGATGACAGGCACCTTCAGGCCAGACATTTCACGTAGGTTACGCGCGATAGCTTCTGACTGACCGCGCTCTTCCGCGCCCACGCCAGGATAGGCGCCTGGGGTGTCGATGAAGGTAATGATTGGCATCTTGAAACGCTCAGCCATTTCCATCAAACGCAGCGCTTTACGGTAGCCTTCTGGTGCTGGCATACCGAAGTTACGGCGGATCTTCTCTTTAGTCTCACGGCCTTTCTGATGGCCAATAACCATCACCGGGCGACCATCGAGACGCGCAATCCCGCCAACAATAGCTTTATCGTCAGCATACGCACGGTCACCCGCAAGTTCATCGAACTCATCAAAAGCGAGACGCAGGTAATCAAGCGTATACGGGCGCTGCGGGTGACGCGCCAGTTGAGCAATCTGCCATGCTCCTAAATCGGCGAAGATCTTACGTGTGAGTTCTACGCTTTTTTCACGCAGACGCTGCACTTCTTCGTCCAGATTAATATCTAACTTTTCATCCTGACGGCTAACTGCAGTCAGGGAATCAATTTTCGCTTCCAGCTCTGCAATCGGCTGTTCAAAATCGAGGAAATTCAGACTCATAATATTCCTGTATTAGTCAAACTCCAGTTCCACCTGCTCCGAGCCTATCAGCGAGCGAAGCTCATTGAGCAAACGATCGCTTGGGGAAACACGCCATGCCGCGCCGAAGCGCAAACGTGCTCGTGCATCCGCTCTCTGATAGTAGAGATGTACTGGAATGGTCCCCGAACGATGGGGTTCCAGAGACTGACGGAGACGGTTCAAAAGCTGGTCATCAATTTGCCTGTCCGTCAGCGAGATAGCAAGCCCACGCGCATACTTTTCGCGGGCCTCGTCTATGTCCATAACTTCGCGAGCGGTCATTTTAAGGCCACCGCTGAAGTCATCAAAGCTGACCTGTCCACTGACGATCAGGATACGGTCTTTTTCCAACAGATGCTGGTACTTTTCTAACGCATCTGTGAATAGCATCACTTCCAGGCGACCAGAACGGTCATCCAGAGTGCAGATGCCAATGCGATTGCCACGCTTGGTAACCATCACCCGCGAAGCAATCACCAGACCCGCAGCTGTGGTCATTTTACCACGTTCTGTCGGGTGCATCTCTTTCAGGCGCATGCCACCGACATAGCGCTCAATTTCTTTCAGATACTGCGTGATGGGGTGTCCAGTCAGGTATAGACCTAACGTTTCACGTTCGCCATCCAGTACCACTTGTTCTGGCCACGGAGTCACGCTGGCGTAGGACTGCTCAACCTGCTCCGGCTCATCGGCCAGCACACCGAACATATCCACCTGGCCGATGGCTTCGGCTTTCGCGTGTTGGTCAGCCGCTTTAAGTGCATCGGGCAGCGCATTCATTAATGCGGCGCGATGCGGTCCGAGGCGGTCAAATGCCCCGGACATCACTAATTTTTCAAGGATTCGTTTATTGAGTTTTTTAACGTCAGCTCGCGCACAGAGGTCGAATAACTCCCGGAAATAACCGCCTTTGTTACGCGCCTCAATTATCGCTTCAATCGGGCCTTCACCGACACCTTTAATCGCACCGATACCGTAAACAATTTCCCCGTCGTCATTAACGTGGAAATGGTACAGCCCGGAGTTAATATCCGGTGGCAGAATTTTCAGGCCCATGCGCCAGCATTCATCTACCAGGCCGACGATTTTCTCAGTGTTATCCATGTCAGCAGTCATCACCGCCGCCATAAACTCTGCCGGATAGTGCGCTTTTAACCACAGCGTCTGGTAGGAAACCAATGCATAAGCAGCTGAGTGAGATTTGTTAAACCCGTAACCGGCAAATTTCTCTACCAGGTCGAAGATCTTAATCGCCAGCTCACCATCAATGCCACGAGACTTCGCGCCATCTTCAAAACCACCACGCTGCTTCGCCATCTCGACCGGGTTCTTTTTACCCATCGCACGACGCAGCATATCCGCACCGCCCAGCGAGTATCCCGCCAGCACCTGCGCAATCTGCATCACCTGTTCTTGATACAGGATAATACCGTAAGTCGGCTCCAGCACCGGTTTCAGGCTTTCATGCTGCCATTGAATATCAGGGTAAGAGATGGCTTCACGCCCGTGTTTACGGTCGATAAAGTTATCAACCATGCCTGATTGCAGCGGGCCAGGGCGGAACAGCGCTACCAATGCGATCATATCTTCGAAGCAGTCAGGCTGCAGACGCTTGATAAGATCTTTCATGCCGCGGGATTCTAGCTGGAACACCGCTGTGGTTTCCGAGCGTTGCAGCATGTCGAAGCTTTTCTTATCTTCGAGCGGGATAGCGGCGATATCAATCGGATCTAAACCTTGCTTCGCCCGACGCGGGTTGATCATCTTCAACGCCCAGTCGATGATGGTCAGCGTACGCAAGCCCAGGAAGTCGAACTTCACAAGGCCCGCATATTCCACATCGTTTTTATCGAACTGGGTGACCGGGTTTTGGCCCTGGTCATCGCAATAAAGCGGAGCAAAGTCAGTAATTTTGGTTGGCGCAATTACCACGCCACCAGCATGTTTACCGGCGTTACGTGTTACGCCCTCAAGCTTACGCGCCATGTCGATAAGCGCTTTAACTTCTTCGTCAGCGTCGTACATTTCTGGAAGCTGCGGTTCAACTTCAAACGCTTTAGCAAGCGTCATCCCCGGATCGGGCGGGATCAGTTTAGAGATACGATCGACAAAGCCGTACGGGTGCCCCAGTACACGGCCCACATCGCGGATAACCGCTTTTGCCGCCATCGTACCAAAGGTAATAATCTGTGATACCGCCTCGCGCCCGTACATTTCGGCGACGTGGTCGATAACCCAATCGCGTTTTTCCATGCAAAAGTCGATATCGAAGTCAGGCATCGATACACGTTCCGGGTTAAGGAAACGTTCGAACAGCAGGTCAAATTCCAGCGGATCAAGATCGGTAATTTTCAGAGCATAAGCAACCAGTGAACCCGCACCAGAACCACGGCCAGGCCCTACCGGCACGCCGTTGTCTTTGGACCACTGGATAAATTCCATCACGATCAGGAAGTAGCCTGGGAAGCCCATCTGGTTGATAACTTTAAGCTCAATATCCAGACGCTCGTCGTACGGCTGCCTTTTCGCCGCACGCTCTTCAGGATCTTTGAACAAGAATTCCAGACGATCTTCGAGCCCTTCCTTAGACTTCATGACCAGGAAGTCTTCGGTCGACATATCACCAGTTGGGAACTGCGGTAGGAAGTACTCGCCCAGACGCACGGTAACGTTGCAACGTCTGGCGATTTCTACGCTGTTTTCCAGCGCTTCCGGGACGTCTGAAAAGAGCTCGCACATCTCCTCTTCAGTACGAAGATACTGCTGCGAAGAGTAATTACGCGGTCGTTTAGGGTCGTCAAGGGTAAAACCATCGTGGATAGCAACGCGGATTTCATGAGCATCAAAATCTGTGGACTCAATGAACCTTACATCGTTGGTTGCTACGACCGGCAAACCACGTTCATCGGCTAAAGCGACGGCGGCATGCAAATAGCTCTCTTCATCAGGACGACCTGTGCGAATCAGTTCCAGATAGAAGCGATCGGCAAAATATTGCTGGTAGAATTCCAGGCACAAATCAAGCTGTGCTGTATTCCCACGCAACAAGTTTTTGCCAATATCCCCCATGCGCCCACCAGAAAGAAGGATTAGCCCTTCGTTCAGTTCGCCAAGCCAGGCTCGGTCGATAATTGGGCCCGCAGCACCGTAACCACGCTGGTAAGCTTTAGAGATGAGCAACGTCAGGTTTTGATAACCGACATTGTTTGCGGCAAGCACGGTTAAATGGCTGAGTTCATCACCCAGCAATTCATTCGCAACGTTAAAATCTGCACCAATGATCGGCTTAAGCCCTGCACCATGCGCAGCACCATAGAATTTCACCAGCCCGCAGAGGTTGGTAAAATCAGTGATAGCAATTGCTGGCATCCCCATCGCCGCGGCTTTCTTCACCAGCGGAGCTGTTTTTGCCAGGCCATCAACCATGGAGTAGTCGCTGTGCACCCTAAGGTGCACGAAACGTGGTTCAGCCATTTCTCATTCCGTTTAGATGTGTAACGTACGTCCGCAAATCAGGACGCCAGTCCGAGAGCGCGTTTGACCGGAGCAAAGCTACGACGATGATGTTCAGTCGCGCCATGCTCTGCCAGCTTTTCCAGATGGAAAGCTGTGGGGTAGCCCTTATGTTGGGCAAAACCGTATTGCGGGAAAGAGAGATCAAGCTCTGCCATTTCACGATCGCGCGTCACTTTGGCAATTATTGATGCCGCACTTATTTCAGCAACCCGACTGTCACCTTTCACCACCGCCAAAGAAGGCATTGGCAATGCAGGGCAGCGGTTACCATCAATCAATACATATTCAGGAACCACGCACAGGCCTGCGACAGCACGCTGCATCGCAAGCATAGTGGCATGCAAAATGTTTAACTGGTCGATCTCTTCTGGCTCCGCACGGCCAAGACTCCAGGACAGCGCCTTTTCGACGATTTCATCGTAAAGCGCGTTGCGGTGTTTTTCAGAGAGTTTCTTGGAGTCAGCAAGGCCAATGATAGGCTTTGTTGGGTCGAGAATCACCGCAGCAGTGACGACTGCGCCAACCAGCGGGCCTCGACCCACTTCATCAACACCTGCGACCAGATGTGTATGAGGGTAAATAAATTCAATCATTGAGCGAGCTCCAGCACGGCATTCGCCGCCTGTTCATCGGCGTTACAACGAATTTGCTGATGCAGTTCGCGGAAGGTGTCATGCATTTGGTGGCTCTGCGCCCCATCTTCAAGCAGCGGGCCAAGCGCCTTTGCAAGCGCATTGGGCTCGCACTCATCCTGCAATAATTCTTTAACCAGTTCACGGCCAGCCAGCAGATTTGGCAGTGAAACGTAATCCGTTTTGACCAGACGCTTTGCAAGCCAGAAAGTGAACGGTTTCATGCGATAACCAACCACCATTGGGCATTTTGCCAGCATGCACTCAAGGGCTGCGGTACCCGATGCCAGCAAGGCAGCGTCACTTGCGACCATCGCTTCGCGCCCTTGCCCATTGAGCAGGTGCATCGTCAGGTCAGGTGCGACTTCTGCTTTGATACGCTCAAATTGTTCACGACGTTTTGCGTTAACCAGCGGAACGACAATTTCCAGCCCCGAGAAACGCTCACGCAGTAAAAGAGCTGTTTTCAGGAAATCCGCGCTGAGCATTTCAACTTCTGCGCCACGACTCCCCGGTAATAGCGCCAGGCATTTAGCCTCTGGGGAAATCCCCAGAGTCGCGCGTGCGGCATTTTTATCAGGATCAAGCGGCATGGCATCAGCCATGGTATGACCGATAAACCGACACGGGACATTAAATCTATCGTAAAACGCTTTTTCGAAAGGCAGAAAGGCGAGCACTAAATCCGTTGCTCTGCCAATTTTGAAAACGCGTTTTTGCCGCCATGCCCAAACGGAAGGGCTGACGTAATGAATGGTGCGAATACCCTGCTTCTTAAGATTGCCTTCGAGCGTGATGTTGAAATCAGGCGCATCGATGCCGACAAAAACATCTGGCTGCAATTCGGTGAAACGGCGCGTGAGATCGGCTCGGATATGTAATAAGCGACGCAGGCGACCGAGCACTTCAACAATGCCCATCACCGCCAGCTCTTCCATCTCATACCAGGCTTCGCAGCCTTCAGCCTGCATCAAAGGCCCTGCAACACCAATAAAGCGAGCATCAGGATGACGGGCTTTCAGGGCACGAATCAGACCTGCGCCAAGAATATCGCCGGAAGTTTCTCCGGCGACCAGGGCAATCGTAAGCGGACGACCAAGTTTCATTTAGCGAATCAGACCACGAGTTGAACGTTCAAAGAATTCAACAAATGCTTTCACTTCTGGATGTTGCTCGGCAATCGCAGCAATTTCAGGCTTCGCTTCTTCGAAGGTTTTCCCGCTACGGTAGAGAATTTTATACGCGTTGCGAACAGCGTGTATCGCTTCTCTTGAGAAACCGCGGCGTTTCAGACCTTCGATATTTACGCCGAACGGCGTTGCGTGGTTGCCCTGCGCAATAACATACGGTGGAACATCTTGTGCCACACCAGAACACCCCCCCACCATCACGTGCGCACCGATAATGCAGAACTGATGCACAGCGGTCATGCCACCAATGATTGCGAAATCATCAACAGAAACGTGACCAGCAAGAGTTGCGTTATTTGCGAGGATACAGCGGTTACCGACCGTACAGTCATGCGCTACGTGAGCATTGACCATCAGCAGGTTATCGCTACCCACCTTCGTCAAACCACCGCCCTGCTCTGTTCCACGATGGATGGTGACGCTTTCGCGAATGCGGTTGCGATCGCCAATTTCCACACGGGTCGGTTCACCAGCATATTTAAGATCCTGGTTAACTTCACCAATGGAAGCGAACTGATAAATCTCGTTGTCACGACCAATAGTCGTGTGACCATTTACCACAACATGAGATTTCAGAACGGTACCTTCACCGATTTCAACATGCGGACCAACAATACAAAACGGACCAATATGGACGTTAGCACCAATAACAGCACCGTCTTCCACAATGGCTGATGGATGAATAAAGGCGGATTTATCAATCACGTATTAACTCTCCCGGCTGCGGGCACACATCATAGTTGCTTCACAGACAATTTTACCGTCAACAGTTGCCACGCCTTTAAAGCGCGTCAGACCACGGCGGGTTTTCTCGAAAGTAACTTCCATGACCATCTGGTCACCAGGTACGACAGGACGTTTGAAACGTGCTTCATCGATACCAGCAAAGTAATAAAGCTCACCAGGTTCCAGTTTCCCTACGCTTTTGAACGCAAGAATACCGGTGGCTTGCGCCATCGCTTCAAGAATCAGCACACCCGGGAAAATCGGTTTACCAGGGAAGTGGCCCTGGAAAAACGGCTCGTTTACTGTGACATTTTTTACTGCACGTAAAAAACGCCCTTCTTCAAAATCCAGCACGCGGTCTACCAGCAAGAACGGGTAACGGTGTGGCAGAAGTTCCAAAATCTCTTCGATGTGCAGAGTATGAGTGTCGGTAGTCAAGATACTCTTCCTGTCTAAATGTACCAAATGACAATAATAACACGGCCTGCGACTATCTCGAGATAGCTAGCAGGCCGCAAATCAGTAAGCACTAACGCGTCTTGGGCGGGTGACTTTTAGTCTTGTTGATTGATTTTTTTCTCAACGGATTTCAAGCGTTTGCTGATCTCGTCGATATTCATCACCAACGCGGCTGTTTTACGCCACACTTTGTTCGGCTGTAGTGGAATACCTGATGAGTAAACCCCCGGCTCTGTGATAGGGCGCATTACCATGCCCATTCCAGTCACGGTGACTTTATCGCAGATTTCCATATGGCCATTGATAACACTGGCACCACCAATCATGCAGTAACGGCCAATTTTCAGGCTGCCTGCCATGATCACACCGCCAGCAACAGCAGTATTGTCGCCAATCACAACGTTATGTGCAATCTGGCATTGATTATCAATGATAACACCATTGCCAATAATCGTGTCGTCTAGTGCGCCACGGTCAATCGTAGTACAGGCACCGATCTCGACACGATCGCCAATGATCACGCGGCCAAGTTGGGGGATCTTCACCCAGTTGCCACGATCGTTAGCGTAACCAAAACCATCTGAACCGATGACGGTACCGGACTGAACCAGGCACTGTTCACCAATCTGGATTTCATGGTAAATCGACACATTCGCCCACAGGCGTGTGCCAGCACCAATTTTGGTGTGTTTACCCACGAAACAGCCAGGGCCAATCACAACATTATCGCCCAGCACGACACCAGACTCGATAACCGCATTAGCGCCAATGGCTACGTTATTACCCAACGTCGCAGTTGCATCAATCACTGCACTTGGTGCGATGTTTTGAGCAGGTTGCGGCGTGGAATCAAGGATTTGCGCCATGCGAGCATATGTGAGGTAGGGATTCTTCACTACCAGCGCTGCGCTATGTGCGAAAGGGAGGTCGGCTTCAGTCATAACGACGGCAGAAGCCTGGCAAACAGCCAATTGCTCACGGTAACGTGGGTTAACCATAAACGTAATTTGGCCAGCCTGGGCCGTTTGCATAGATGCAACGCCGGTGATGACGAGATCGCCATCACCGTGCAAATCTGCATCCAACTGCTGGGCTAAATCAGCCAGTCGAATTGAAGACATTACTTATTTAACCTGTTTCAGAACATCTGAAGTGATGTCTTTAACACTGCTACCTGCATAAGCAACGGTGTTAGCATCCAGAACTACGTCGATGCCTTTGTCGTCAGCAACTTTCTTCACTGCGCTCTGAATACGAGTAACAAGTTTGCCACGCTCTTCGTTAGAACGACGTTGACGATCTTGTTCGAATGCCTGAGCTTTAGTCTGGAACTGCTGACGTTGAGCCATCAGATCTTTTTCAGCTTTGCTGCGGTCAGCAGATTTCATGGTAGAGCCATCACGTTGCAGCTTTTGCATTTTGGATTGCAGGTCGCCTTCCATATTCTGCAACTCGCTTGCGCGGCCTTTAAACTCGTTTTCAAGAGTTTTAGACACACCGGTGCTCTGTGCTACCTGTTGGAACAGGTTGCCCATGTTTACTACAGCAATGCTGTCAGCTGCTTGAACGCTGGCAGATGCAGCCATAGCGAGGCCAAGACCTGCGGCAAATAACCACTTTTTCACAATAAACTCCTTACCATCCCGAATGTGTCCGAAGACACTCTTTTTTGCGTGTGCCAGTTCTGCATTTCGCGAACTGGCATCAACGCTACACTACTTTTATACAATCCTTCGCACAGAACAGTTACCAGGTTTTACCAATGTTAAACTGGAACTGTTCCGCTTTGTCGCCTTCGTACTTCTTGAACGGTTGGGCATAAGAGAAGACCAACGGCCCCAGCGGTGACATCCATTGCAATGCGATACCTGCTGACATACGAATATTACTTGGGTCACTGTAGTCCGGTACCCCTGCATTTTGCATAGCCGTACTGTTATCCCAGTTTGTATCCCAGACTGTACCCATGTCCATGAACACGGAAGTCCGAACAGAGTTCGCGTATTTCTCGCTCAGGAATGGCGTTGGTGTGATAAGTTCGAAACTTGCTACTGCCATCGCGTTACCACCGACTGCATCGTCGGATGAGCAATAAGTATCTTTTTTCTGGTCACAATTATCATTTCCTGGCCCACCAATATAGACCGCTTTCGGGCCGATGTTGTTGGACTGGAAGCCACGCACGGTACTCGAACCACCGGCGTAGAAGTTTTCATAAAACGGCATTTCTTTGCCGCCAAGACCATCACCGTAGCCTACGCGAGTACGACCTAACATTACCCAAGTATGATCTTCATCAATTGGGAAGTAGCTCGCAGTATCCAGAGTCACTTTATAGAACTCGTTATCAGAGCCCGGCACAGTAACTTTACCGTTCAGGTTCACGCGCGAACCTTCCGTTGGGAAGTAACCACGGTCAAGTTTGTTGTACGTCCAGCCATAGTTCAGCGTGAAATCATCTGCCGCAAAACCATTGTCATCAGATGTTGTGTTAGCCTTTTGGCCTACAGAATCCAGATAACGCCACATCGCAACCTGTGGCTGCATGTTGGACAGGTCGTTGTGAACGTAACCTAAGCCCAGACGCAATGTGTTGTTTTCGTTAACCGGGAAGCCAAGCGTTCCGTCCACACCATAACTTGTGTTGGTGTAGTCAGAAAGATCCGCATCATCAGCTTTAAAGTCATTGTAGAAGACTCGGCCGCCGAGGCTTACACCGTCAACTGTAAAGTATGGATCGGTTACCGACAATTCAGCATATGTCTGATAATCGTTTTTGGTACCGTTGATACCAACCGAGTATCCTGTTCCTAACCAGTTGTCCTGCTGGACACCGACCTGGAAGCTGATACCACTTTCAGTACCGTAACCCACACCGAAGTTGAAGCTACCGGTGTTACGCTCTTTAACTTTGTAGACCACATCAACCTGGTCAGGGCTACCTGACACACGTTGCGTATCAACATCTACAGTTTCGAAGTAACCCAAACGATTCAGACGATCTTTACCTGAGTTCACAAGATCGCTACCCAGCCAGGTCCCTTCCATTTGGCGCATTTCGCGACGCAGGACTGAATCTTTACTGGTGTCGTTGCCTTCAAAACGAATTTTACGCACGTAATAACGGTTACCAGAATCAACGTTCACATGCAGTTTAACGGTCTTATCTGCATCGTTGATTTCAGGTTGCGTTTGCACACGTGGGTAGGCGTAACCATAACGACCCAATAATTTCTTGATGTCGTCTTCCATCTTGGTCACTTTGGTGCCGTTATAAAGCTCACCTGGTTTGAGTTTAGTCAGCGTTTCAATTTCTGCTGAGTGCCCTGCCAGATTACCGTTCACCGTCACGCCAGCAATCTTGTACTGATCGCCTTCTGTAACGTTGATGGTCACGTAAATGCTTTTCTTATCAGGCGTCAAACTGACCTGAGTCGAATCGATGTTAAAGCGAGCATAACCGCGATCCAGATAGTAACTGCGCAGCGTTTCGAGATCGCCGGCCAGCTTCTGTTTCTGGTATTTACGGTCACCCACCACGTTCCACCATGGCACTTCATCGCGCAACTGGAAATGCGAAATGAGTTCATCAGTCGTAAACGCATGGTTGCCGACGATGTTGATTTGCTGAATTTTGGCAGAAACGCCTTCCTGGAATACCAGTTTCAGGTCAACACGGTTACGCGGCAATGGCGTAACAACGGCTTTCACGCTGGCACTGTACTTACCAACGCTGTAGTAGAAATCTTCCAGCCCTTTTTCAATATCAGCCAGGGTCGTTCTATCCAGTGATTCGCCGACACGCACACTAGAAGCCTCGAGGTTCTGCTTGAGCATGTCGTCCTTCACGGACTTGTTACCGGAGAAAGTAATACTCGCGATTGTCGGGCGTTCTTTCACCTGAACAACTAACGTTTCGCCATCACGAAGTACCCGGACATCTTCGAAGTTCCCGGTAGCAAACAGTGAACGAATAGTATTACTGATATCCTCGTCAGAGACAGTATCGCCTACGCGAACCGGCATGCTGAGGAGGGCCGCACCGACGGCGACTCGCTGCAGGCCTTCGAAATGAATATCCTTCACCACGAACCCGTCTGCACCGTATACGGTGGCGCTGCTAAACAGCAGCGACGCTATGAGCAACTTTTTCATCGCCATCGTTGTTATGCGTTCTTCCTAACCTATTCTCTCTAAAACCGAGAGAAATCATTGAAAAGTGCAAGCCCCATCAACAGCACCAGCAATATAGAGCCAATGCGGTAACTAAAGTCTTGAACTCGCTCGGAAACCGGCCCACCCTTCAGCTTTTCAATCGCCAAAAAGAGCAGATGCCCCCCGTCCAGGACGGGTAACGGAAACAGGTTGATTATCCCCAGATTGACGCTAATCAGCGCCAGGAACATCAGATAGTAAATCAACCCAGATTCCGCTGACATCCCTGCCCCTTGAGCTATAGAGATTGGCCCACTGAGATTATTCAGTTTGATGTCACCGGTTATTAATTTTCCCAGCATGTTGACTGTAAGCTTCATCAGTTGCCAGGTTTTATCCGTGGCTTCCGCGACAGCAGCAAACGGCCCATACTGGCGTACTGTTTTATACTCATCAGGCAGCGGGATAACCTTTGGTACTACCCCCGCAAACCCTTCAGCCTTCGCTTTACCCGGTTTTGTATCCGGTATCAGCGTTAAAGACAAGAGCGCCCCTTGTCTTTCTATTTCTAGCTCCAGTGGGTGACCTGGATTGTCACGCACCTGGCTAACAAATTCTGTCCACTGAGCAAGCGCCGCACCGTTGACTTTAACGATCCTGTCCCCGGCTTGCAAACCCGCTTTGCTCGCTGCGGAATTGGGCTGTACTTCTTGTAATACCGTTTCAATTTGCGGGCGACGTGGCCCGATGCCTAATGAGGTGATCGGATCCTGCTTTTCTGGCTCAAATTGCCAGTGGCGCAAATCTAGCGTTTTCTCACTTTTCAGATTTGAACCTAGTGGTGCCAGCGTAAGATTAACACTGTCATCACCAATCTTTGCCATCAACTCAAGTTGAACCGATTCCCAGTCAGGCGTTTCGATACCATCTATCGCTTTAAGTTCCATGCCTGGTGCAATTTGTGCTTCTGCTGCTATCGAGTTGGGTATTACTTCACCAACAACCGGACGAACACCAGGGACACCGATGATAAACACCAGCCAGTAGGCAAACACAGCGAAGATGAAGTTAGCAATAGGACCGGCCGCAATAATCGCAGCGCGTTGAGAAACGGTTTTGTTATTAAAGGCCTGATGACGTAGTTCCGGCGTAACCGGCTCAACACGTTCATCAAGCATTTTGACATAACCACCCAGTGGGATCAGGGCGATTACAAATTCGGTACCGTGGCGATCGGAACGACGCCAGAGCGCTTTACCAAAACCAATGGAAAAGCGCTCCACTTTGACGCCACAGCGGCGAGCAACCCAGAAATGGCCGAACTCATGCACGGTAATTAATACACCCAGTGCGACAATAAACGCAGCCAAATTCCAGAGTAAGCTCAGCATATAACCTTCCGTTAAATCGTCCTGAATACCAGCAATAACAGACAGGCAAATACCGGTACTGCTGCTGTGAGGCTATCAATGCGGTCAAGGATACCACCATGACCGGGGATCAGGTGACCGCTATCTTTAATCCCTGCTTCACGCTTAAACATGCTTTCGGTTAAATCGCCCAATACTGATGCAAGAGCGGCTATCACCGAACAGGTCAACAGAATAGCCGGCGACACATCCAGATTCGCCCACATGCCGAACAGCACGGAGATAATCGCAGAAGTGAACAACCCACCAAAAAAGCCCTGCCATGTTTTACCCGGAGACACTTTCGGCGCTAATTTGTGTTTGCCAAACATTTTGCCAAACATATAAGCACCGGAGTCTGCACCCCAGACCAGAACCATCACATACAATAGCCAGATTGAGCCAGTGTAGTGGTTAATATCGTAATGCCAGTTGCGCAGCACAATCATGCCCCAGAAAAACGGCACAATAGTTAATACGCCAAACAACAGACGCAACGTTTTTGAGTTGCGCCAGATTGATGCTGAACCCGGATAAAACAATACCAGTAACAGCGCGGCAAACCACCAGGCAAGTGATGCCCATAGCGAAGCCTCAATCAACGGAATATGAACCGTACGCTGGTATTCGGGTAATGCATAAAGCATTAATGCCAGTAACAGACCACACAACACAGCAAGCCAAACACGTTGAGAACGTGCTTTAAAACCTGCCAATTGTCCCCATTCCCAGGCTGCCAGCATACATACCACGAGGGTTGTAATAGCAAATCCTACTGGTGGAAGCCAGAATAACGCGGCAATAACCACCGGGATTAAAATAAACGCAGAAAGCAGGCGATACTTCAGCAAAAGTGACCCCCAACAGGCTTACTCACTACCAGGTGCTGTGCCGCCAAAACGACGCTCTCGATTTGCAAAAGCATTTAGTGCACCTTCAAAGTCTTGTTCATCGAAATCAGGCCAAAGAACATCGGTGAAATAAAGTTCTGCGTAGGCAATCTGCCAAATCAGAAAGTTACTAATACGATGCTCTCCCCCTGTCCTAATTACTAAATCTACGGGAGCCAGTTCATTCATGCAGATTTGCTTACTCAGCATCTCTTCATCTATCTGGTCTGGACGCAGTAAGCCTTCTTGTACCTGTTCGGCAAGATGCCGCACACCTTGAATAATATCCCAACGACCGCCATAGTTCGCGGCAATATTGAGAGTCAAACCTGTGTTGGCACTCGTTAAGTCTTCGGCTTTTTTGATACGTTCTTGCAGGCGAGCATTAAATCGGCTGATATCGCCGATAATACGCAAACGGACATTGTGACGATGCAAACTTTTGACTTCACTGTCTAAAGCCCACACAAACAACTCCATTAGTGCGCTAACTTCTTGAGCTGGACGATTCCAGTTTTCACTACTAAAAGCATAGAGCGTAAGGGCATCTATACCATTATTTGCCGCAAAACTTACCGCCCGGCGAACAGATTTCGCCCCCGCCTTATGGCCGGAAACCCTCATCTTCCCTTGTCGTTTCGCCCAGCGACCGTTGCCATCCATAATAATGGCAACATGGCGCGCGCCATGTTCGGATTGTGTTTCGCTTAATTGTTGGTTTGCAGACAACATAACGCGTAATTATTCCCAGATAAGGATTAAGCGGTACTCAGAATGATCTCAGCTTTTACATAAAAAAGCCGTGCTATAACACGGCTTACCAATCTTTCAGTCAGTTATTCCCGGCTGAAAGATGGCGCAGACTATATCACTGAAGCACAAAGCTAACAAATAGAGGCATATCAGCTGAATAAATAATCATCGAGAAGCGATGCGCGTCACCAAACCTCGGGCAACCTCGCGTGCTTTCGCATCAACAGCAAGAACCTCTTCCACACTCTTCGGCTCAGTCAATTCAACACTATCAAGGACGGCACGATTTAAGGAAGCAATGTCTGTAAAACGTAGTTGTTGTTGCAAGAAAGCCTCAACCACAATTTCATTTGCAGCGTTCAGTACGGTCGTTGCGGCCTGCCCTTGCTCAAATGCTTCCATCGCAAGCTTCAGGCAAGGATAGCGATGATAGTCCGGTTCCATAAAGGTGAAAGTACCGATTTTACAAAAATCGAGTGGTTCAACACCTGACTGCACGCGCTCAGGAAATGCCATGGCGTGCGCGATAGGCGTGCGCATGTCTGGAGCGCCTAACTGCGCCAGCACACTACCATCACGATAACGAACCATCGAGTGGATAACCGACTGCGGATGTATCAGTACTTCCATTTGTTTAGCTGAAGCATTGAATAGCCAACGAGCTTCAATGTATTCGAGACCTTTGTTCATCATGGTGGCCGAGTCGACTGAGATTTTACGTCCCATCGACCAGTTCGGATGGCTACAAGCCTGGTCCGGAGTCATTGCTGTCAGTTCACCTAACGGCGTCTCACGGAATGGGCCACCTGACCCGGTAAGAATAATCGACGAAACGCCATTACCCTCAAGTTCAGCGTACCCGAGGTTTTGCTGAATTGTTTCCGGTAAACTCTGAAAAATTGCGTTGTGTTCGCTGTCGATAGGCAGAAGTTGAGCGTGGCTTCGTTGTACAGCATCCATAAACAGACGCCCACAAGTCACCAGTGCTTCTTTATTTGCCAGTAACACTTGCTTGCCTGCCGCAATCGCCGCAAGAGTGGGTAACAGGCCTGCAGCACCAACAATAGCCGCCATAACCTGGTTCACTTCGTCCAGCGCAGCCATTTCACAAGCTGCCTGCTGCCCTGCCAGAACTTCAGTGCTACTCCCCTGCTCTTTAAGCAAACGGCGTAACTCACCGGCAGAGATTTCATCATCCATTACTGCCCAGCGAGGCTTGAACTCCAGACACTGCTCAGCCATGCGCACAACATTTTTCCCGGCTACGAGGGCCGTGACGGAAAACTTATCAGGATTATGACGAACAACGCTAAGGGTACTGGTACCGATAGATCCGGTAGAGCCAAGAATGGTCAGTTGCTTCATGGGGCGCTCTGGAGTTTTAATTTTAACAATCATATATCCAAAATAATTCGAGTTGCATTTAGGCGGCAAGAGAGCAAGTCCCGATGAGCTTACATGAGTAAGTGATTCGGGTGAGTGAACGCAGCCAACAAAGATGCAGCTTGAATTAAGACGGGTATAAAAACAAAACGCCGTAGACAATTACCGTGGCGTGAGCCACGGCTTGCATACGGCGTTTGATCCGTCATCTCAACGGATTAGAACTGCATCAACTCAGCTTCTTTCTCAGCAAGCGCAGCATCTACTTTCTTGATAGCAGCATCAGTCATTTTCTGAACGTCGTCCTGAGAACGGCGATCGTCATCTTCACTGATTTCTTTATCTTTCAGCAGCGCTTTAACTTTGTCGTTAGCATCACGGCGAACGTTACGAACCGCCACACGTGCGCCTTCAGCTTCGCCACGTACAATTTTGATCAGATCTTTACGACGCTCTTCAGTCAGTGCAGGTAGTGGAACACGAATGTCAGTACCAGCAGAGCTTGGGTTCAGACCGAGGTCGGAAGTCATGATCGCTTTCTCAACGGCCTGGCTCAAAGAGCGGTCAAACACGTTGATCTTCAGTGTGCGAGAATCTTCAACCGTTACGCTTGCCAATTGGCGCAGTGGAGTCGGGGTGCCGTAATACTCCACAATGATGCCGTCCAGCAGAGATGGAGAGGCGCGGCCGGTGCGGATTTTACTGATTTGGGTTTTGAATGCTTCTACGCATTTTTCCATACGCACTTCGGCATCTTTTCTGATATCGCTAATCACGTTACGAATCCTTGAAAACTGGTTTAGGGCAGACCACACTTCACGCCGCTATGCAGACGCTGCGAGCTAAGTATAGCCCTGTTTATTCATGGCGCCCGTTGGGGTTGCCTATTAACACTATCTGAAACTGAATCTTACCCTGATTAAGCATCGACTGAAATTATTCAGTGATCAATGTGCCTTCTTTTTCACCCATGACCACACGGCGAAGCGCACCAGGTTTGTTCATATTGAAAACACGAATCGGTATTTTGTGATCGCGGGCCAGCGTAAACGCCGCCAAATCCATCACTTTCAGTTCTTTTTCCAGTACTTCGGTATAGGTCAATTGCTCACAAAGCGTGGCGGTAGGATCTTGTACCGGATCCGCAGTAAACACGCCATCTACTTTCGTGGCCTTCAGTACTACGTCCGCTTCAATCTCAATACCACGCAAACACGCAGCAGAGTCAGTAGTAAAGAATGGATTACCGGTACCAGCTGCCAGGATAACTACGCGGTTATTGCGCAGCAAGCTGATAGCTTCTGCCCAGCTGTAGTTATCACATACGCCATTCAATGGAATAGCAGACATCAGGCGGGCGTTCACATAGGCGCGATGAAGCGCATCACGCATTGCCAGGCCGTTCATTACGGTTGCCAGCATGCCCATGTGGTCGCCCACGACACGGTTCATACCGGCTTTTGCCAGGCCAGCACCGCGGAATAAGTTGCCACCACCAATCACCACCCCGACCTGAATACCCAATTCAACCAGCTCTTTAATTTCCTGAGCCATACGATCAAGGATGCTTGCATCAATACCGAAGCCTTCGGTACCTTGCAGCGCTTCGCCGCTTAGCTTGAGCAGAATGCGTTTGTAGACAGGTTTTGCATTGGTAGCCATGATTCTTTCCTGGGAACAGTCAACGAATGGGGATGGTAAATTCAGACGACATAATGTCGCATATCAACAAGATCTGTATCAGAGCAGGCTGATTTTTAAAGCCAGATAAAAAGGAACCGCCAATTGGCGGCTCCCTTTAAAAATTAAGACTGCTTGGACATTGCAGCAACTTCTGCTGCGAAGTCAGTCTCAACTTTCTGGATGCCTTCGCCCACTTCAAAGCGGATGAAGCCAGTTACGTCAGCATTGTGCTCTTTCAGCAACTGACCAACAGTTTTGCTTGGCTCGATAACGAAAGGCTGACCAGTCAGAGAAACTTCACCGGTGAATTTCTTCATGCGGCCTTCAACCATTTTCTCTGCGATTTCTTTCGGCTTGCCAGACTGCATAGCGATGTCCAGCTGAACCTGGTACTCTTTCTCAACAACTTCGGCAGACACGTCTTCTGGCTTAACGAATTCTGGCTTGCTTGCAGCAACGTGCATAGCGATTTGCTTAACCAGCTCTTCGTCAGCGCCTTTAGCTGCAACCACAACACCGATGCGAGCACCGTGCAGGTAGCTACCCAGAACATCACCTTCCAGAACTGCAACACGACGAATGTTGATGTTCTCACCGATTTTAGCAACCAGTGCAACACGCTCTTCTTCGAACTGTGCTTTCAGTACTTCGATGTCAGTAACTTTGCCTGCAGCAGCAGCGTCCAGCACTTTGTCAGCAAATGCCTGGAAACCACCATCTTTAGCAACGAAGTCAGTCTGGCAGTTAACTTCCAGAATCACAGCGTAGCCGTCTGCGATCTTAGTTTTGATCACGCCGTCAGCAGCTACGTTGCCTGCTTTCTTAGCCGCTTTGATCGCACCAGACTTACGCATGTTTTCGATTGCCAGCTCGATGTCGCCATTAGCTTCAGTCAGTGACTTTTTGCAATCCATCATGCCTGCGCCAGTACGTTCACGCAGTTCTTTTACCAGAGCAGCAGTAATATCAGCCATTCTAAAATCCTCGGTTATCTCGTAGAGAGAGATAAGCCCTGGTCCACGGAATAGACGAACCCTGGCTCAAAATAAAAAGGGGCCTGTACAGGCCCCCTAACCAAACTATTCAATATACCCGTTATCTTTCTAGCCGCAGGGGCGTTGGCTGCACTCACTCACCCAGTCACTTACCTAAGTAAGCTCCTGGGGATTCTTGAGCTTGCCGCCTGGCTGCAACTCGAAATCTAAAGGGTATACTTGGTTAATAAGAGCTCAAATAAGAGCGAACCTTATTATTCAGCTTCTACGAAGCTTTCTTCTGCCTGAGAAGCCAGATCCTGAGAGCGGCCTTCACGAACGGTAGCAGCTACAGCACCCAGATACAGGGTTACAGCACGGATTGCATCGTCGTTACCAGGGATAACGAAATCAACGCCATCTGGATCGGAGTTAGTATCAACGATAGAGAATACTGGGATACCCAGGTTGTTCGCTTCTTTGATTGCAATGTGTTCGTGATCAGCGTCGATTACAAACAGTGCATCCGGCAAGCCGCCCATGTCTTTGATACCACCGAGGCTGTTTTCTAACTTAATCAGCTCACGGGTACGCATCAGCGCTTCTTTCTTGGTCAGTTTGTCGAAGGTACCGTCCTGAGACTGGATTTCCAGGTCTTTCAGACGTTTGATGGACTGACGAACAGTTTTCCAGTTAGTCAGCATACCGCCCAACCAGCGATGGTTCACAAAGAACTGATCGCAGCTCAGAGCAGCTTCTTTTACTGGTTCGCTTGCAGCACGCTTAGTACCAACGAAAAGGATTTTGCCTTTACGAGAAGAAATCTTGCTCAGTTCAGCCAAAGCTTCGTTGAACATAGGTACAGTTTTTTCAAGGTTGATGATGTGAACTTTG
Organism: Buttiauxella cochleicola; assembly: GCF_021282405.1. NCBI lineage: Bacteria > Pseudomonadati > Pseudomonadota > Gammaproteobacteria > Enterobacterales > Enterobacteriaceae > Buttiauxella > Buttiauxella cochleicola. The sequence continues at coordinate 56,401 of NZ_JAJSOU010000017.1, read as the reverse complement.
TTACGAGCGCCGAAGATGAAAGGCTTCATTTTCGGGTTCCAGTAACGGGTTTGGTGACCGAAGTGAACACCAGCCTTGAGCATGTCGCGCATGGAAACAGTTGCCATGATTAAAACCTCTATATAAAAGTATGGGGTTAAGCCTCCACGTATCCCATATTACCGACCCCTAAGGGCACCCCGGAATATGTGTCGATACGTGTGTGTTATTTACACAAAGTGAGAGTGTTGGCTGTATCCGAAAAATCGGAATACAAGTCCGGCGCGCTTTATACCATAAAACAGACCCGGACTCCAATAGTTGTTAGTTGATAGTGCGCACACTGATTCTCGATTTGGCACCGATCGTAGGCCCTGATACCATTGCCCCACTACTGCTCAATTATTGTCGATAACGACGACACCTGCGGATCGAATTAATGGCTATCTCAATTAAAACACCTGAAGAAATCGAAAAAATGCGCGTCGCGGGCCGTCTTGCCGCTGAAGTGCTGGAAATGATTGAACCCCACGTACGACCAGGCATCAGCACTGGTGAACTGGACCGTATCTGTAGCGATTACATCATTAACCAGCAGCATGCTATTTCTGCCTGCCTGAACTACCACGGCTTCCCGAAATCCGTGTGCATTTCCATTAACGAAGTGGTCTGCCATGGTATTCCTGATGACGCTAAAATCCTGAAAGATGGAGATATCGTCAACATCGACGTAACTGTCATCAAAGATGAATACCACGGTGACACCTCGAAAATGTTCATCGTCGGCAAACCGACTATTCTGGGCGAGCGCCTGTGCCGTATTACTCAAGAAAGCCTGTATTTGTCACTGCGCATGGTAAAACCAGGCATTCGCCTACGCACTCTGGGTGCTGCAATTCAGAAGTTCGTTGAAGCTGAAGGTTTTTCTGTGGTTCGCGAATACTGTGGACACGGTATTGGCCGCGTATTCCACGAAGAACCGCAAGTGCTGCATTACGATGCTGATGATGGTGGCGTTGTGCTGCAACCGGGTATGACTTTCACTATCGAACCGATGGTGAACTCCGGCGATTACCGTATTCGCACCATGAAAGACGGTTGGACGGTGAAAACCAAAGATCGCAGCTTGTCTGCACAATACGAGCATACTATTGTGGTGACAGATAACGGCTGCGAAATTCTCACTTTACGCAAGGATGACACCATCCCCGCGGTGATTTCGCATAACGAGTGATATGCCTGGCGAAAGTCAGCAATCGAAGCCGGCTTATGCCGGCTTTTTTTATGGATGGCGACATGACACCGAGCTTACCCGAGCAGTACGCAACCACAGTGCTTCCTGAGATTTCCGGGCAACCTGAATACCCCGTCAACTGGACAGATTCAGAGCTTAATTGCGCCGAAATTAAGGCCCGCCTCGATACCTTCCAGAAATGGTTAGGAACAGCATTCGACGACGGTATTTCCGCCGAAAAACTTATCGATGCCCGCACCGAGTTTATCGACCAGTTACTGCAACGGTTGTGGGTAAACTACGGTTTTGGTGATATCGCTGAAACCGCGCTCGTCGCGGTGGGTGGTTACGGGCGCGGTGAACTTCATCCGTTATCTGACATTGATTTGCTGATACTCAGCCGTAAACGTCTGAGCGAGCCGCAATCCCAGAAAATCGGTGAACTTCTCACACTGTTGTGGGACGTAAAATTAGAAGTCGGCCACAGCGTACGCACGCTTGAAGAGTGCCTGCTTGAAGGTCTTTCTGATTTAACGGTTGCTACCAACCTGATTGAGTCGCGCTTACTAATTGGCGATGTCGCACTCTTCCTTGAACTGCAAAAACACATTTTCAGCGACGGTTTCTGGCCATCCGCCAAGTTCTTTGCCGCAAAAATTGATGAGCAAAATGTTCGTCATCAGCGTTACCACGGCACAAGTTATAACCTCGAACCAGATATCAAAAGCAGCCCCGGCGGTTTGCGTGACATCCACACGCTGCAATGGGTCGCGCGTCGCCACTTTGGCGCCACGTCCATGAGTGAAATGGTCGGCTTTGGTTTTTTAACCGAAGCGGAAAGAAATGAACTGGATGAGTGCCAACACTTGCTGTGGCGTATTCGCTTCGCTTTGCATCTCGAAGTAAATCGTTATGACAACCGTTTGTTATTCGACAGGCAGCTCAGCGTTGCTCAGCGTCTGGATTACAACGGTGAAGGCAATCAGCCGGTCGAACACATGATGAAAGATTTCTATCGTGTGACCCGTCGCGTCGGTGAGCTTAACCAAATGCTGTTGCAGCTGTTTGATGAAGCGATTCTTGCGCTAGATGCCAGCGAAAAACCGCGCCCACTGGACGATGACTTCCAGTTACGTGGCACTCTCATTGATCTGCGTGATGAAACGCTATTTATGCGTGAACCGCAGGCTATTTTGCGCATGTTTTACATGATGGTGCGTAACCGTGACATCACCGGAATTTACTCAACCACCCTACGCCATTTGCGCCATGCGCGTCGCCATTTAGTACAGCCGCTTTGCTACATTCCGGAAGCGCGCGATCTCTTCCTCACCATATTGCGCCACCCCGGCGCCGTGAGCCGCGCCTTATTGCCAATGCATCGTCACAGTGTGTTGTGGGCGTATATGCCGCAGTGGTCACATATCGTCGGGCAAATGCAATTTGACCTGTTCCATGCTTATACGGTCGATGAACACACCATTCGCGTGCTGCAAAAACTGGAAAGCTTCGCGAAAGAAGAAACTCGTCCAAAGCATCCATTATGTGTCGATCTCTGGCCGCGCCTGTCGCATCCGGAGCTGATCCTGATAGCAGCCCTGTTCCATGATATCGCCAAAGGCCGTGGCGGGGATCACTCGGTTCTCGGCGCACAGGACGTTTTAAAATTTGCTGAGCTGCATGGGCTGAACTCTCGCGAGACGCAGCTTGTCGCGTGGCTGGTGCGCCAACATTTGCTGATGTCGGTCACCGCGCAGCGCCGTGATATCCAGGACCCGGAAGTGATTAAGCAGTTTGCCGAAGAAGTGCAGACTGAAAACCGTTTGCGTTATCTGGTCTGCCTGACCGTCGCTGATATCTGTGCGACCAACGAAACTTTATGGAATAGCTGGAAACAGAGCCTGTTGCGTGAGCTCTATTTCGCTACCGAAAAACAGCTGCGCCGTGGAATGCAAAACAGCCCGGATATGCGTGAGCGTGTGCGCCACCACCAGCTTCAGGCGCTGGCATTACTGCGTATGGATAACATCAACGAAGAGGCACTGCATAATATCTGGCGTCGCTGCCGGGCGAACTATTTTGTTCGCCACACGCCAAACCAAATTGCATGGCATGCGCGCCACTTGCTCAAGCACGACCTCAGCAAACCGATGATTTTGCTGAGCCCGCAGGCAACGCGCGGTGGCACAGAGATTTTTATCTGGAGCCCTGACCGCCCTCACCTGTTCGCCGCTGTTTGTGCCGAGCTGGACAGGCGCAACCTCAGCGTTCATGACGCCCAAATATTTACTACGCGCGACGGCATGGCAATGGACACCTTTATTGTGCTCGAACCGGACGGCAGTCCGCTTTCAGCCGACAGGCATGACCTTATCCGCCACAGCATTGAACAAGCCATTACGCAGGCAAGCTGGCAAACACCTCAACCGCGCCGCCAGTCTGCCAAACTGCGTCACTTTACCGTCGATACTGAGGTGAATTTCTTGCCAACGCATACCGACCGAAGAACGTTCCTGGAGCTGATTGCTCTGGATCAGCCAGGCTTGTTGGCACGAGTGGGAGAAGTGTTTGCCGATCTCGGAATTTCGCTTTACGGGGCGAGAATTACGACAATTGGCGAGCGAGTAGAAGATTTATTTATAATAGCCACCGCCGACCGGCGTGCTCTTAATAATGAGTTGCAAGAGGAAGTACAGCAACGGTTGACAGCGGCCCTTAATCCAAACGATAAATAACAGTCTGTTAATTTCGTCACAATCAGGAAAATGTTCACAATGCCAATGCAGCAGCTACAAAACGTAATTGAAACCGCTTTCGAGCGCCGCGCCGAAATCACTCCGGCAAATGCTGATACCGTCACTCGTGAAGCGGTAAACCAGGTCATCTCCCTGCTCGACAGCGGTGCGCTGCGCGTTGCCGAAAAAATTGATGGCCAGTGGGTTACCCACCAATGGCTGAAGAAAGCCGTTCTGCTTTCTTTCCGTATCAATGACAACCAGGTTATTGATGGTGCCGAAAGCCGCTACTTCGATAAAGTGCCGATGAAATTCGCCAACTATGACGAAGCACGCTTCCAGAAAGAAGGTTTCCGCGTTGTACCACCAGCGGCAGTTCGCCAGGGCGCATACATCGCGCGTAATACCGTTCTGATGCCTTCTTACGTCAACATCGGCGCATACGTTGATGAAGGCTCAATGGTTGATACCTGGGCAACAGTCGGTTCTTGTGCGCAGATTGGTAAAAACGTTCACCTGTCTGGTGGCGTAGGCATCGGTGGCGTTCTGGAGCCATTACAGGCTAACCCAACTATCATTGAAGATAACTGCTTCATTGGCGCGCGTTCAGAAGTTGTGGAAGGCGTTATCGTTGAAGAAGGTTCTGTGATTTCCATGGGCGTTTACATTGGTCAAAGCACGCGTATTTATGACCGTGAAACCGGCGAAGTGCATTACGGCCGCGTACCAGCAGGTTCCGTGGTTGTTTCCGGCAACTTGCCATCAAAAGATGGTAAATACAGCCTGTACTGTGCAGTTATCGTGAAAAAAGTCGACGCGAAAACCCGCGGCAAAGTTGGAATCAACGAGCTGCTTCGCACTATCGACTAATAAAATGTGCAAAAGGCGGGCTTCCCCGCCTTTTTAGCATTTAGGGCTAGCGGAAAAGGATTTTTCCGTTAATTATCTTGATATTGCTGATATCGAAAAAGGTAACACTATGTACGATAACTTGAAAAGTCTGGGTATTACCAATCCTGATGAGATCGATCGTTATAGCCTCCGGCAGGAAGCCAACAACGATATCCTGAAAATCTATTTCCAGAAGGATAAAGGCGAGTTTTTCGCTAAAAGCGTGAAGTTTAAATACCCACGCCAGCGCAAAACTGTCGTTGCCGATGGCGTCGGCCAGGGTTACAAAGAAGTGCAGGAAATCAGCCCGAATCTGCGCTATGTAATTGATGAATTAGATCAACTTTGCCAGCGAGATCGCACTGAAGTGGATCTGAAACGCAAAATTCTCGACGATCTTCGCCATCTGGAATCCGTAGTTGCTCACAAGATCAGTGAAATTGAATCCGATCTTGAAAAGTTAACCCGCGGTAAATAATGCAAAAGGGCCGGAATCTCCGGCCCTTTTATTATCTTTGCTCATCCAGTTGCAACGCCACATACAGCAGCAATCTATCGTCAAAATTCCCTAAATCTAACCCTGTTAATTCCGAAATACGGTTAAGTCGGTACTCGAGCGTATTACGATGAATAAACAATGCCTTAGATGTTGCCAGCGGCTGTACGTTATGGCGGAACCACGCGCTTAACGTTCGGCGCAGTAGCCCGTTGTTATCCATTGATTTCAGGCGAGCTAAAGGTCGCGCCAGTTCATTCGCCTGCCAGCCGCCCCGCAAACTATCCAGCAGCACTGGCAACATCAAATCCTGATAAAAATAGCCCCTGCTTTCCGGCATACGCTGTTTGCCGACCATCATGGTAGTGCGAGCGGTTCGATACGAGCGCGCAATACTGCCAGGCCCGGTAAAATAGTTGCCCAGTGCGACGCGAAAGCGTAGCTGACCATTTTCTTTCATACGGTTGATTAGCTGCTCTACTCGCTTGCGATGATCTTCTGCATCCCAACGGCCAAAGGGATTTAGCGCAGGTTTCAACACCACCATTTCCGTTAACGACACAATGGCTATCAAATTATTCCGCTCAGGTGTCGTGAGTGCAGTTTGCAGCTGCTGTAACTCTTCCATAGCGCTTTCCACGCCAAGCTGCCCACTATCTACTTCCACAACGGCGACCACACGAGGTTGATTCAGATCGATACCCAAGCGTTGTGCCCATTCGCTCAACGCTGGCGTTTGTTCTTCGGCCTGAATCAAATTCATCACTAACTCCTCACGCAGACGAGTGTCTTGTGCCAGCAAGTGCATCAGACGAGATTGTTCAAGCATCATCTCCGCCGTCATACACACCAGCTCACCGTACTTACGCAGCGAACCCGGCTCCCCTGTCAGACCGATAACACCGACAATTTCACCTTCGATGCGCAGTGGCAGGTTAATCCCCTGACGCACGCCGTGCAGATGCCGGGCCACGGCATCATCAATATCAACCACACGCCCCTGAGAGAGCACCAGCAATGCACCTTCGTGCAATTCACCAATACGTTCTTTATCACCGCTACCAATGATTCGCCCACGCGCATCCATCACGTTTATGTTGGTATCAATAATGGTCATGGTACGCGCCACAATGTCCTGCGCCATTTTGGTATCAAGGTGCCAGCCTGCCATGTGTCCTCCTGAGTCGTGCTAATGGCCTAGCATAGGCGAGATGGATCGCCTCAGCATTGTGCGAATGCACAAAGCACCGATGAAGAGTATGGAGTTGTGGTAAGGCTCACAAAAAAGGGCCGCAATTTGCGGCCCTGATGGTTTAAGGATAACTTAGTGGCAATTAATTACTGCATCAACAGATAGATGGTGCTGTCGCCACGCTGAATATTAAGCGCCATTACAGACGGTTTGGTGTCCAGAATTTTGCGCAGTTCAGCGATGTTATTTACAACCTGCTGGTTAACACCAATGATGATGTCGCCTTTTTTCAGGCCAATACGTGCAGCCGGGCTATTGCCTTTTACGTTATTGACGATGACACCCTTCTCATCTTTACCGCTGCGGTTGCTCATTTCCGCACCTTCGATACCAGTGAAGATGGTGGCTGAATCAACCTGAGTCTGGCTGCTTTGTTGCAGTTCCAGGTTTACTGAAACTGGTTTGCCATCACGCAACAAGCCAAGGGTCAATTTGCTGCCGACTGGCATAGAACCCACTTCAGCGCGCAAGGCAGCGAAACTACTAATTGCTTTACCGTTCATGGAAACCACAACGTCACCGGCTTTAACGCCCGCTTTCGCAGCAGAAGAGTTCGGCATAACCTGGCTGACGAATGCACCACGTTGCGCATCAACTTTCATCGCTTTCGCTAACTCGGAGTTCAGCTCAGTCCCAAGGATACCCAGTTCGCCACGCTTAACCTGGCCGTATTGCACCATCTGCGCGGTCAGGTTTTTCACCATGTTGCTTGGGATAGCAAAACCGATACCGATGTTGCCACCGTCTGGTGCCAGAATCGCAGTGTTAATCCCGATCAGCTCACCATTAAGGTTAACCAGTGCACCACCGGAGTTACCACGGTTGATTGCCGCATCGGTCTGGATAAAGTTCTCATAGTTTTCAATGTTCAGGCCACTACGACCCAAAGCTGAAACAATACCGGAGGTCACGGTTTCGCCCAGACCATACGGGTTACCGATAGCCACGGTGTAATCGCCAACGCGCAGTGCGTCGGAGTCAGCCATTTTTATCGCGGTCAGGTTTTTCGGATCCTGAAGTTGCAACAGTGCGATATCAGAACGTGGATCTTTACCGACCACTTTTGCTTCGAACTTACGTCCATCACTCAGGGAAACCTGAATTTTTGTTGCATTATCAACAACGTGGTTGTTTGTCACCACATAGCCTTTAGCGGCGTCAATAATTACACCAGAACCCAGTGCTGCAAATTTCTGCTGCTGACCGCCGCCCTGAGGGCCCTGGTCAGCTGGTCCACCCTGGCAGAATGGAGAGCTCTGGAATGGAGAGCCTTCCTGACAGAATGGTGAATTATCACCAAAGAACTGCTGGAAGTTACGCCCCATACGCGGTGTATTAACAGTGGTGCTTCCCTCAACGTTAATACTCACTACGGAAGGCATCACTTTTTCCAGCATCGGCGCAAGGCTTGGCATAGGTTGCCCAGCGGTTGCAGGTACAGAAGAAGCGGTCTCTGCCGCAATTGCAGATACAGGACTCAGCGCCAAACCCAGGCTAAGAGCCAGCGCGCTCATTGCTAAAGTTGTTTTTTTCATCGATTTCAGTCTCAAGTTAATAAGTCACGCAAAATTGCTGTGTAGGCCCATATAGAGTGACAATTGAGGCGCTAAGTTCCGCCGATAAGTCACTGGAAAAAGTAAAAATTTATTGTCCGTCTTTACAAAACTCAATGAGAAACTTATTCCACCGCCATCAGGCGCCGATACTCATCCCAGGCGAATAAGTCCGTCATTCCACTGATATAATCCTGAATTAGACGACAGCGGTAATAATATTCCCATACCGGGAAATCACTGGCTGACGGCGTCAAATTACTGACTGCTTCAACATACGCAAGCCTATGTTTTGTCGATAATTTGTGGAACAATCGAGTTTCAATCGGTAGACGACGTAAACTTTCTTTCTCCACCAGTTCAGCAAAATCCTCAACTGATATATTGAGTAATGGACTGTAAATTTCAAGTAAGCCACTGATAACGCGATAACCTTGTAACTCAAGTTGCTCAACTTCTGGGTGACTAAATACATGTTTAAATGCAACCTGCTTATATAGCTCCAACAGGCGTGCAAAGGGGCTGTCATCTTCTAGTAGTGCGTGATTGAACTCGCCGCTAAATATATCGCTGATATTATCGATAAAACGTTGCGCGGCATAAGGCACCAACTGGTTTAGCGTGTTGACGCGCAAATACATAAAGAACTGATCTTCGGTACTGCGGCGCATCTGATTTGAACGGGATTTCTCCCAGGCCTCATCCACTACACGCTCAAAAAGATCGCCTTTGCTATGCTCGCCCCAGGCATCACATAAGTGCTGATAAAGTTGTTCAACGCTAAAAATGCGCTTCTCAACCGCATCTTCCAGATCCGCCACACAGTATGAAATATCGTCCGCAGCTTCCATTATCCATGTCAGCGGAAAACGGCTGTATTCTCCCAGTTCAAGCTCTGTACGCAAACGGGCAATGTACGACTCCTCAGAAAGATAGAAGCCTGGTTTTTTCATCAGATAAGCGTGGCTTTTCGGCGGCTCGCCAACAAACCAGGCCGGGCGCGTATATTTGAGAATGCAACCAACCTGCGCCCAGGTCAGATTCATGCGCAGTAGACTATGTACCAGGCGAATGCCCTGAGCATTTCCTTCGAACTGACAAAGATCCTGGCGCACCTTGTGGCGCAAGCCATTCAGTTGATCTTCACCTTCACGCAGGCGTAAAGCTTCAACCCGGCAACGATCATCGCTGCGCGGCTGGCTTCCGGCATCTGTTGGGAACAAACGCTGACGGAACCAGTCATTAATAGCTGACTCACCGAAATGACCAAACGGCGGGTTGCCGATGTCGTGCATCAGGCAGGCCATTTCAACAATGCTTTCAAACGGGCCGGTGAGTTCATGCAGCCCAAAGCGCTCGAGATCCTGCTGCTCCTTCAGGCGGCTCAGCACTTCTTTGGCGATGTAGCGCCCGACTTGCTGAACTTCCATCGAGTGAGTCAAACGTGTGCGAACAGAGGCGTTACGCTCCAGAGGGAAAACTTGAGTTTTCTGCTGCAAACGACGAATTGCCGGAGAGTTAACGATCCGCCCGCGATCGCTTTCAAAGATTCGCAGGATTTCGTGTTCGTTCTTCTGCCCTTCAGGGGAGCGGAAACGACGATGCCAGTTAATTTTCTTGCGGAAATCTATCTCACTCATGCCCTCTCCTGCGCCTTTTAACAGCGGATTAATTCCTTGATGCCAGCCATGATAGACTATGAAGGTAATTTAACACTTTAGCGAGAATCACTATGAAAGTAGGCATCATTGGTGCAATGGAAGAAGAAGTTACGCTGCTGCGTGACAAAATTGAAAGCCGTCAGACTCTGAAGCTTGCAGGGTGTGAAATTTACACCGGCTCCCTGAATGGCGTTGAAGTCGCTTTACTGAAATCAGGTATTGGCAAAGTTGCAGCTGCAATGGGTGCAACTCTCCTGCTTGAGCATTGCAAACCAGATGTAGTGATCAACACCGGTTCTGCGGGTGGTCTCGCATCCACACTTAAAGTTGGCGATATCGTGGTTTCTGATGAAGTGCGTTACCACGACGCAGACGTTACCGCTTTTGGCTATGAATATGGCCAACTGCCAGGTTGCCCGGCAGGTTTTGCTGCTGACGCCAAACTGATTGCCGCGGCCGAAGAGTGCATTGCCGAGCTGAACCTGAACGCTGTGCGCGGTTTGGTTGTTAGTGGTGATGCGTTTATTAACGGTTCTGTGGCACTGGCAAAAATCCGCCATAACTTCCCACAGGCAGTTGCCGTGGAAATGGAAGCAACAGCAGTTGCTCACGTTTGCCATAACTTCGGTACCCCGTTTGTCGTGGTGCGCGCGATCTCTGATGTTGCCGATCAGCAATCCCATCTGAGCTTCGAAGAGTTCTTAGCTGTTGCGGCGAAGCAGTCCACGCTGATGGTTGAAAACCTGGTGCAGAAACTGGCTCGTGGTTAATAAGAACTTTTGGCGCGGCATCACCGCGCTTCTGTGTTGTCTCCCGGCGTGGCTTAATGCCGCGCCGCGGGTTATCTCATTATCGCCGAGCAATACTGAACTGGCATTTGCGGCTGGTATCACGCCAGTAGCGGTCAGCGCCTGGTCAGACTATCCGGAGGCCGCCAAAAAGCTTGAGCAAGTCTCAAACTGGCAGGGAATGAACCTTGAGCGCATCGTGGCGCTAAAACCTGATGTGGTTCTTGCCTGGCGCGGTGGAAATGCTGAGCGCCAGGTCAACCAACTAAAAGCATTGGGTATTAAAGTTGTCTGGCTTGATCCGGCAACGGTCGAAGGTGTGGTTGCCGCATTGCGTCAATTGAGCCAATACAGCCCTACTCCGCAAACGGCCCACAACGCCGCAGATAAACTGGCAAAAGAGTTTGCCGATTTGAAAGCACACTATTCTCAGCACCCGAAGAAAAAAGTGTTTCTGCAGTTTGGCCAGCAGCCGCTATTTACGTCAGGCAGTGGTTCGATTCAGAACGAAATTCTGGAAGTATGCGCAGGGCAAAATATCTTTGCTGATAGCCGGGTTCCATGGCCGCAAGTGAGTCGTGAACAGGTGCTAAGCCGCCGCCCGCAGGCTATTATTATCACCGGCGATGAAACGCAAATCCCTCCGGTTGAACAATTCTGGAATACCCAGCTAAAAATTCCGGTTATTGCAGTGAATGATGACTGGTTTAGTCGCTCAGGCCCACGTATTATCCTCGCCGCAAAACAGCTCTGTGAGGAGCTGGCAGAAAAATAACCTTTTTTATGAGGATAACACCCACATGCTCGTCTATTGGCTGGACATCATTGGCACAGCCGTCTTTGCAATATCCGGCGTACTGCTGGCAGGTAAGCTACGTATGGACCCGTTTGGTGTTCTGGTTCTTGGCGTAGTGACAGCAGTTGGCGGCGGAACTATTCGCGATATGGCACTGGATAATGGCCCGGTATTTTGGGTTAAAGACCCAACCGATTTAGTGGTCGCAATGGTCACTTGTATGCTGACTATTGTGTTGATTCGACAACCGCGTCGGCTACCAAAATGGATTTTGCCAGTGCTCGATGCCGTGGGGCTTGCGGTGTTTGTGGGTATTGGGGTGAATAAAGCGTTTCTGGCTGGCACCAGCCCACTGATTGCTATCTGCATGGGCGTGTTGACCGGTGTTGGCGGTGGGATTATTCGTGACGTTTTAGCGCGTGAAATCCCGATGATCCTGCGTACCGAAATCTACGCCACGGCGTGTATTGCAGGCGGCATTGTGCATGCCACTGCGTATTACACCTTCCACGTTCCACTGGAACAGGCGAGTATGATTGGTATGGTCGTCACCCTCGCAATCCGTCTGGCCGCCATTCGTTGGCATCTCAAATTGCCGACGTTTGCGTTGGATGACCGACAATAGAGAATAAAAAAGCCGGATGACGCTTTCGCTTATCCGGCCTACAAGAATTTTTATAACTAACCATTTAAACCGAATAATTCGAGTTGCAGAAAGTCGACAAAGTCGTAAGTCCCCAGGAGCATAGATAACTATGTGACTGGGGCGAACGGGTGCAGTCGACGCATCTGCAGCTTGAAGTATGAAGGTTTAAACGCTGAAGGAGGAACCACACCCACAGGTGCTTTTCGCATTCGGGTTGGTCACCACAAAGCGCGAACCTTCCAGACCTTCAGTGTAATCCACCGCACCGCCTACCAGATATTGCAGGCTCATTGGGTCAACTACCAGCGCAACGCCTTGCTTCTCGATAGTCATATCGCCGTCGTTAATCTGATCGTCAAAGGTAAAACCATACTGGAAACCGCTGCAACCACCACCGGTGATGTATACGCGCAGTTTCAGATTCGGGTTCTCTTCATCCGCGATCAGGTTTTTTACTTTATTGGCTGCTGCTTCGGTAAACTGCAACGGCAGCACTGCTACGTCATCACTCATCATTTGCTCCCAACGAAATAAGAAGTCGGGTAAAGTTTAACCCAGCCTTTGGGGGTCATTATCTAATACCCGAGTAAATCGTTCAAGTATTCTCCCCGGCAGGGGTTTGCTGTTCTTTGTTCTGCTTTTCCGCTTCCTGTTTAGCAAGCGTACGCGCGAGAATCGAGGAGTATAGCGGCTTCCCACCCAGGAATTGTGCCAATAGTGTCGCGCCAAGGCAGGTAATAATCATTGGCAGAATGAGCTGATAATTGTCAGTCATTTCCAGAACCAACACTATTCCGGTCAATGGCGCACGCACTGATGCGGCAAACAACGCCCCCATTCCGGCGATGGCAAATGTCCCAACTTCAAGATGATAGGCCGGGAACCAGGCCGCACTCGCCATACCAAATGCAGTGCCAAGTAATGTACCCAAAGCGAGCATTGGTGCAAAAATCCCACCAGGCGCGCCGGATGCAAAACACAGCAACGTGGTAATCACACGAGCAATAAAGATAAACAGCAGCATACCGAGGGTGTAATTTCCTGCGGCAGCAATGGGGATCAGATTAAAACCGCCACCAGCCGCTGCGGGTTGGATAAGACCAAGGATCCCGCAAATACCGCCCAGCAAGCCACCGATAATCACCCATTTTTTCAGATTGCCGCCGTGAATACGCTGGAACATATCCTGGGTGCGGAACACCATCGCGTTAAAGAACACGCCGACGATGCCAAATACCATCCCCAAAACCAGATACAGCCACAGCGTGTTAACCGGCGCGTTAGCCAGTTTCCCGACTTCGATAACCGCATTTTCACCGTTAAAAATACGGAACACCACGCTCGACATAATCACGCCGATAAACACGGCTTTTATCGAAATCAGGTTGTAGCGAAACTGCGGGCGCATCTCTTCGATGATGAACAGAATCCCCGCCAATGGGGCGTTAAATGCAGCGGATAAACCCGCTGCCGCACCGGTCGCTAACAGTGAATGGCGAGCTTCAGCACCACGCAAGCGGAAAATATCCAGCACCATGCGGCCGATATTCCCACCTAATTGCACCGTTGGCCCTTCGCGCCCGAGCACCATGCCAGCTCCGAGTGTCCCCATGCCACCGATAAACTTCACCGGGATGACACGCCACCAGCGCACCGGACGCAACTCTTCCAGTGCCCCTTCAATTTCAGGGATACCAGAGCCCCCTGCTTCCGGCGCATAACGGCGCACCAGATAGTAGCCAACCATTGCCAAAAGCATTGAGCTAATGAATGCCAGCGGCCAGACAATAAGGCTGTGATCAGCCACATGAGCCAGCATTGCCAGGCGATTTTGTTGAACCCAGGTGACCGCTTTTTCAAAAGCGACACCCACCAAACCGGCTAACGTCCCTACTATCGCGGCCATGAAAAGAATAGCGACTGGAGTTTTATCCTGTCGAATTAGGCGACGCACCATGTCGCCCCTACGTAAGCGCACTACCTGTTGCGCTTCAAAAGAGGGGTGGGAGTGATTCATTAGGCTAATCATTTATTGGTAATACAAATCGAGGGGGCATTCTACTCTCTCGACGCGATTGGGCAAAACTTTCATAACTCCGGGCGTTTCCCTTAGAATAGTGCGTTGCCACAATAATACGAATCCTGGAGCCACCTCATGAGTAAGTCTGAAAACCTGTACGCTGCCGCACGTAAAGTCATCCCTGGCGGCGTGAACTCGCCGGTTCGTGCTTTTACTGGCGTCGGCGGTGTGCCGCTGTTTATTGAACGCGCTGACGGGGCTTACCTGTATGACGCTGACGGCAAAGCCTATATCGACTATGTCGGTTCATGGGGCCCGATGGTTCTCGGCCATAATCACCCGGCAATTCGCAATGCCGTGATTGAAGCGGTTGAACGTGGTTTAAGCTTTGGCGCGCCAACCGAGATGGAAGTAAAAATGGCGGAGCTGGTGACTGAACTGGTTCCAACCATGGATATGGTGCGCATGGTGAATTCCGGCACCGAAGCGACCATGAGCGCAATTCGCCTGGCGCGTGGCTTCACCGGCCGCGATAAAATCATCAAGTTCGAAGGCTGCTACCACGGTCACGCTGACTGCCTGCTGGTGAAAGCTGGTTCTGGTGCACTGACTCTCGGCCAGCCAAACTCTCCGGGCGTTCCTGCTGATTTCGCCAAACACACGCTGACCTGCACCTATAACGATCTCGCGTCCGTTCGCGCAGCGTTTGAGCAATATCCGCAAGATATTGCCTGCATTATCGTTGAACCCGTTGCAGGCAACATGAACTGCATTCCCCCAAACGATGACTTCCTGCCAGGCCTGCGTGCGCTGTGCGACGAGTTTGGTGCGTTGTTTATTATCGATGAAGTGATGACCGGTTTCCGTGTCGCACTGGCGGGCGCGCAGTCTTACTACGATGTAGAGCCAGACTTAACATGCCTGGGCAAAATCATCGGTGGTGGTATGCCGGTAGGTGCATTCGGCGGTCGTCGTGAAATCATGGATGCGCTGGCACCAACGGGGCCGGTTTATCAGGCGGGTACGCTTTCCGGTAACCCAATTGCGATGGCTGCAGGCTACGCTTGCCTGACTGAAGTCGCGCAACCTGGCATTCACCAGACATTGACAGAACTGACCGAAATGCTGGCAAACGGTTTGTTGCATGCAGCGAAAGAAGAAAACATTCCACTGGTCGTGAACAATGTGGGTGGCATGTTTGGTTTGTTCTTCACGGATGCGGAATCTGTGACGTGCTACCAGGACGTGATGGCGTGTGACGTTGAGCGCTTTAAGAAGTTCTTCCATCTGATGCTGGAAGAAGGTGTTTACCTGGCACCATCTGCGTTTGAAGCAGGCTTTATGTCAGTTGCGCATTCGAAAGAAGATATTCAGAAGACTATCGACGCTGCGCGTCGGGTGTTTGCGAAGCTGTAATCGATATAGATAGTGTCGGATGTCGCTTACGCTAATCCGACCTACTGAAAGAAAAGACTTTGCAGTTGTAGGGTGGATTAGCGCAAGCGACATCCACCATTCATCACCGCGTCTGCTTACGCAGCAAATAGATGAAATAAGGCGCGCCGATAAAGGTCGCCAGTAAGCCCGCAGGCACCTGATCCGGGAAAAGGATCATTCTTCCGCACCAGTCCGCCGCAACCATCAGCATCCCACCTAATAACGCCGATATTATCAGCTGCGGCATCGCACGCCGGAACCCCAGCATACGCGCGATATGTGGTGCCATTAAGCCAACAAAACTGAGTGGCCCGACGGTCATCGTTGCCGCCGCGGTTAAGGTTGCAGCGAGCAAAAGCAGCGCAAAACGTGATGGTGTCAGCGCCATGCCGATTGCCCTTGCGGTCGCTCCGCCTAGCGGAAGTATCATCAACCAACGGCGACACAGCGGCGTCAGGGCAAAAAGAATCACCATTAGAATAAGCGTTCTGACGGCTTGATCGCCGGTAACGTTATACGTTGAACCAGAAATCCACGTCAGAATCCCCGCCATACGTGGATCGCCACTCGCCATCAGCAACATCAACAACATGGTAAACGCGGTACTCAGTGCCATCCCGGCGAGTAACATGCGTTGCGGGGAAAAACCGCCACGACTGGCTGTGATCATAATCACCAACAGCGTTACAGCTGCACCCAGGCTACCTGCCGGGAACAACCAACCGAATGCATTTCCAGGTACGATAAACAACATCACCACCACGCCGAATGCCGCACCAGAGCTGATACCTAACACTTCGGGGCTTGCCATCGCATTACCGGTCAGTCGTTGGATAACGCTGCCAGCAACCGCCAGCATCATGCCCGCAGTCAGTGCCGCTAATACACGTGGCCAACGCCACTGTAATAACTCATGGAATAACGAACCGCTTACCCAGTTCCAGCCATACGCATCGCGTCCAAGCGTTAGCGCAGTGACAAGAACCAAGGCTAACACACCGCTACCGACTAACACCCACCATGCCAGATGCTGGCGTTCGCTCGGAACGTTATCGCCCTGGTTCATCGCTGGCGTGCCAACAGTACGCAAGCGTGGTAGCAGCCACAGCAATAATGGTGCTCCAATAAGAGCGGTCACCGTACCGGTAGAGATCTCACGCCACACGTTGGTAATCCAGATAACTGATTGATCTGACAACCATAAAATCAATGCACCGATGATTGGTGCAAGGAATAAACGCGCAACCAGGCGACGGGCTCCGAGCATTTTCGCCAACAGAGGCGCGAACAGGCCGATAAAGCCGATAATCCCAACCGCATTAACCAACAGCGCACTGATGGCAATCGCCAGTACCAGCGTTGCGAGACGCACCATGGAAAGAGCCAGCCCAAGGTTACGCGCCACACCATCGTCGAGGCCCATCAATGTTAGTGGGCGCAACAGCAGCAGTGTTAACAGCAAACCGCCCACCAGGCGAGGCCAGAGGCCGTTGACGATGTCCCAGTCTTGTTGGTTTAACGAGCCAGTGCTCCACAGGAACATGTTCTGCAACTGGTCGTGATGGAAAATAGCCAGCAGCTGGTTTACTGCTCCGCAGTAAAGGCTCAGCACTAACCCTGCGAGGATCAGCGTGACCGGAGATAACCGCTTGCCCCAGGCGACGCCAAACACCAGTAGCCCCACAACGCCTGCCCCTACAAGAGCGGCAAACTGTTGTGTAGCAAACCCACCGGGCAATGCCCACAGTGTGGCAACCGTGATACCAAGTTGCGCGCCACTTGCCACACCAAGCGTAGTCGGCTCTGCAAGCGGGTTTCGTAACACTTGCTGGAATAACACGCCCACTAATCCAAGCCCTGCCCCAACTAACAACGAGATGGCAAGGCGCGGCAGCAAACTGTAGTGGAATAACATCTGATTGATGTCATCAATATTGGGCTGCCACCAGGCCGCACTCCACTGCGCAGAAGGCAACTGTGCATTCAGGTTGTGTAGCGTCAGCGCACAGGCAATAACAAAAAGCAGAGATAAAAGCAGCGCGGGGAGCAAAGCATAACGATGTTTCACGTCTGGCTCCCTATGGCTTTAGCAAGCGTAGTGGTGAAGTTCATGGCGGAAAGTGTCGCCCCGTAAAGCCATACTGGCGGGACGCGTTGGAAGCGGTTTTGACGAACAAAAGGCATCGAGTTCCACAATGGTGTTGCGGTTACGCGGGCCATTTCAGCATCGTTATTATGATCAAAGCAGATAACATCGGCGTCTTTGACTTCGGCTAAGCGCTCAAGACCAACGACTGCGCTGCCCCAGAAGTTGGTTTCACCTGCCCACGCGTTTTTCACGCCTAGCAACTCCATCACCTGTTGGAACAGACTGTTTTTGCCAATAACCAGCGCGTGGCGGGAATCTAACAATGTCATCAGCAAGACGGGCTTATCCCCGCGGGAAGCAAAGCGGGGTTTCATCTGCTCGATAAATTGATCAAATTTCAGCAGGTGATCGCGTGCTTCCTGCTGCATACCTAATTTTTCGCCCAGTTCTGTCAATGACTGGCGAGCAACGGTCAGCGGTTTCCCGGAACCATCGTTGAAACTAAAACCCAGTCCCGGTGCGATACGCGCTAACTTTTCCGGTGATGGGCCGTAGCCGGCAGAATAGAGAATCAGAGACGGTTTTAACTGTGTCAGAAGTTCAAGATTTGGTTCGGTGCGTAAACCCACTTCAATTATGCCATCGGGCAGTTTCGGCTCGCCGACCCAGGCTTTGTAATTGGTGGTATCCGCCATCGCGTAAGGCGTTATCCCCAACGCCAGCATCAGTTCCACCGGTAACCATTCCAGAGCAACAATGCGCTGAGGATCGATTGAGGCCGCATGTACATTGCCCATTTTGAGCAACAGCGGTGAGAGCGCCAGTGCCGTTAACAACTGGCGACGGCTCAGCAAAGGGTTAATCAGCTCACTCATCAGTAGACAAAGCTCACCGGAGCAGCACCCGCCGGATGCGGCAGAATGCCCATCGGGATGCCGTAAATCTGTTCCAGCGTTTCACTTTGCATCAGTTCTGCAGGAGAACCCTGCGCAATCATTTCACCACCACGCAATGCAACAAGATGATCGCAGTAGCGAGCCGCCATATTGATATCGTGCAAAACGGCAATTACCGTCAGACCGCGTTCCTGGCTAAGACGATGTATCAGTGCCAGCACATCAACCTGATGGGCAATATCCAGCGCTGATGTCGGTTCATCCAATAACAGGCAGCGACTATCTTGCGCCACCAGCATGGCAATCCACGCACGCTGGCGTTCACCACCGGAAAGGCTGTCTACCAGACGATGAGCAAAAGGTTTCAATCCAACTAAAGAGATAGCTTCTTCAACCAGTTCTCTGTCCGCCACTCCAAAACGACCAAGCGCACCGTGCCACGGATAGCGACCAATCGCCACCAGCTCACGTACAGTCATCCCTTCAGCCGCCGGGAGTTGCTGCGGCAAATACGCGACCTTGCGCGCAAATTCCTTACTGCTCCAGCTATCCAATGGTTGATTGTTAAGACTGATTTCCCCATCAGAGGACTTCTGATGGCGGCCAAGCATTTTCAGCAGTGTCGATTTGCCCGAGCCGTTGTGTCCAATCAGGCCGGTGACTTTTCCGACAGGAAAGGTAATCGACAGAGGATGGAGAAGCGTGCGACCGGGTACGCGGAAGGTAACGTCAGTGAGGCTAAACGTGGTATCGGGATGAACGAGTTTGTCCTGCATGGCAGCCATCTTTGTTGATGGGCACGGCGAACCGTGCCCGAATGCACTTAGAAGCGGAATGTTGCAGTCGCAACAACCTGACGCTCAGCGCCCCAGAAGCAACCGTAGGTGTTGAAGCAACTGGCTACATATTCACGATCGAATAGGTTATTCACGTGAACAGCCACGTTGGAACCCGCCATACCAACACGCGCCAAATCGTAGCGCACCAGCGCATCGACAACGGTATAACTTCCCACTTTGAAGGAGTTCGCCGGGTCGCCATAGCTGGATCCGGTGAAGCGTCCACCAGTGCCTAACGTCAGACCAGACAGTGCGCCATCAAAGAAGGTGTAGTCAGCCCACAGTGAAGCCATATGTTTTGGCACCTGTGCTGGCGTGTTGCCTTTGTAGTTGGTATCCGTGGTGTACTCAGCCTCGGTGTAGGTGTAAGAACCAACCACGTTTACGCTCGCAGACAGTGCCGCTTTCGCTTCAACTTCAACGCCACGCGCACGAATTTCACCACCTTCAACCGAGAAGAATGAGCCCGCAGGGTCAGCCATCAGGTTGTTGGTTTTGGTCAATTGGTACACCGCGCCGGTCAATACAATCGGACGATCGCTCGGCACATATTTCAGGCCCGCTTCATACTGCTTACCTGTAGAAGGTGAGAAAAGATTACCCTGCGCGTCGGTCTGTGAAGCAGGTTCAAACGACTCACTGTAGCTGAAATACGGTGTGATACCGTTATCAAACAGATAGTTAACACCACCACGCCAGGTAAACTGAGTGTCATCACGTTTGGAAGTGGTACCAGCCACGCGGTTGTAGGATTCCTGATCGGCCCAGTCATAACGACCGCCCAACGTCACCAGCACTTTATCCCATTGCGCCTGGTCCTGAACATAGAGGCCCGTTTGCTTCTGGCGGTTCAGGATCTGATACGGACCGGAGTTCGCCGGATCTTTCGAATTGAAATCAAAATCGGTATACACCGGATTGTAGAGATCCAGCAGCGGTACGGAGTCGTCGTAACCAAACCAAGAGTTGATGTCGTTACGCATACGCATAAAGTCAACGCCGGTCAGCAGAGTGTGGTCCACTTCGCCGGTGGCAAATTTGCTCTGCAACTGGGTATCAACAGTGAAGTTTTGCAGCTTCTCATCATCAACCACGTATTTACGCGCCAGATAATGGCCTTTGTCCGCTGGCGCTAACGCCGCACATTGCTTGCTAAAGCTGTTAGCTGGATCGGAACAGACGCCGTAACCGTAGACGCTGTTTTGCGAAGTTTTGTTTTCAGCAAAGCGCAAGTTCTGACGCACGGTAAAGGTATCGTTGAATTCATGGTCGAAGCTGTAGCCAACCATTTTCTCATTACGAGAATAGGTATTGTTCTTCGCACCTTCATTGAAGTCAGTAGGCAGACGATCGCCGTTTGGCAGCGGATCGACCGTTCCCTCTTTTGGCAGCCAGCCGTAGTAACCGGTTTCCGGTTCATTCTGGAAGTAAGAGAGGAAGGTAAAGTTAGTTTTGTCATCAGGACGCCATGAGAAAGACGGCGCGATGGTATAACGCTGCTCTTCAGCACGCTCCTGCTGAGCATTGTTCGAACGAGCCAGACCCGTTAAGCGGTACGAGTACACGCCGTCGTCATCTATTGCATCGCTGAAGTCAAAGCCGGTCTGGAACAGGTTATCGGTGCCCATTTTGAACTGGATCTCTTTCAGCGGTTCCGTGGTCGGACGCTTACTTACCATGTTCAGCAAACCACCCGGGCTGCTTTTTCCGTACAGAACGGAAACCGGACCACGCATGATTTCAGCGCGCTCCAGCATATAAGGATCTACCACCGCGTCGTTATAGAAGTTGCCCTGCATCTTCATACCGTCGAGGTAGTTATTCTGACTCTGACCATCGGCCGCAAATCCGCGAATCACCAAATAGTCATAAGTATTTGAAGCGCCACGAGTTCCCACAGCAACACCTGGGGTATAGCTCAATGCTTCTTTCACCGATCTTGGTTGATGTAACGCCATCTCTTCAGCGGTCACCACAGAAATAGACTGAGGTACCTTTTCAATAGGCGTATCGGTTTTGGTCCCGGTCGCAGACTGACGCGCCGCGATGGTGGCCGCAGGTCCCCAGGCACTCTCTTGCGGGGCTGAGGCAGAAACAGTGATGGTGTCTTCTTTAGTAGTTGTGTTGTCTGCTGCAAAGCTTGATGCACTCACGCCACTGACGGCGGCCGCAACAAAGAATGCAAGTTTACGGATTGAGGTGTTGACTGGTTGTCCAGTTCTTAAACGCGCCATTGGTTTTTCTCTGATGAAGTAGTGACGAATGATAACGTAAACGATAATTATTATTAGCCGCAGAATAATAGACGAAACGGAAAGTGCATAGCAAGCAGGAAACGCCCCTGGTAAGCGCGAGGGAATAATAATTAACCAGAGTGATTGCATGGGATTAATAAAAAAGAAAAGCCCCCGTGGTAAACGGAGGCTTTATGGGAAAACCTTGAGGTTTATTTGCTGCCGAACATGTCCTTAATCCAACCTGCAACACCATCACTTGATTCAGGCTGCTGCTGCGGTTGTTGTTGTTGCTGCTGCTGTTGTTGCGGCTGCTGAGTCTGTGGCGACTGTGACTGACTAAACGGATTGTTGTTCTGCTCAGCCTGCTGGCTTTGCTGGCACAACCCGTCCGGATTAGTGGTCCACACTGGCAACACACGATCCCCGCCACCGCCGCACTGGAAGTAGCCTGCGCTATCAACGCCCATATCAACGATGTCTTCCGGTGGATTAAGTACCAGCGGAATTGGCGTCTGGTTAGCCAGATAACGTTGATAAAGCGACATCGCCCCGCTCGCACCATACAACTTGGTCGGCTGGTTGTTGTCACGCCCTACCCATGTAATGGCGACTTCTTTGCCATCAATGCCCGCAAACCAGGTATCCACGTTATCGTTGGTGGTACCCGTTTTTCCTGCTAAGTGCAGGTTCGGATATTTGCCACCTAACGCACGGCCAGTACCGCGAGCCATAACCTGCTGCATGGTAAACAGCGTCATGTAGGCGGCCTGTGGTGGAACAGCCTGCTCCGCCTGTGGGAAGCTTTGGTACAGCACGGTGCCGTCTTCAGCAATCACCGAACGCAGAGCCGAAAGCGTGGCGCGATTACCGCCGCTGGCGATGGTCTGGAATGCCTGAGCCACTTCAATTGGCGTCAGGTTCAGCGCCCCCAGCAACATCGCAGGAACCGGATGTAACTGGTTCTGCGGCACGCCAAGCTTGACCCAGGTATCTGTGACAGCAGGCAGGCCCAGCGCCATCCCCAGGTTGACGGTTGGCACGTTCATAGAACGCGTCAGCGCGTCCACTAGCATGACCTTGCCACTCTCACTGTAGCGACGGTCATCGTTTTGTGGCGACCACACTTGCCCGTTCGGTTGCTTCAGCGCGATTGGTGCATCGGCAATCCAGGTATTCAGACGGTAAGCGTCCGGCTGGCTTAATGCCGTCAGATAGGTCGCTGGTTTTGCCAGAGAACCGATAGAACGGCGTGCCTGCATCGCGCGGTTAAAGCCCGCAAACTGCGTTTCCGCTCCGCCGACCATCGCACGAACTTCACCGGTTGAACGGTCAACAATGACCATTGCCGCTTCCAGATCTTTCAGTTTGCGCGAGTTACGCAGAACCGGAACCCCTTCACTCACCGCTTTTTCTGCCGCATCCTGAGAAACGGAGTCGAAAGTGGTGAAGATCTTCACGCCGGACAAGTCTTTAACTTTGTCGCCAAGTTTGGTCTGGAGCTCATTACGAACCATCTGCATAAAAGCAGGCTGCGGTGAAATCACACCACCACGCGGTTGCACACCCAGAGGGCGCGCGCTCAGCATGTCGTAAAGTTCCTGGTCAATCACCTTCTGCTCTTGCAGCAAGCGCAATACAAGGTTACGACGTTCCAGCGCCAGTTTCGGGTTACGCCATGGGTTATAAATCGACGCGCCTTTTACCATGCCCACCAGCAATGCTTGCTGATCGAGGCTCAGTTCTTCTACCGGGCGGCCAAAGTAATACAGGCTCGCCAGTGGGAAACCGCGAATTTCATTGTCACCGCTCTGGCCGAGGTACACCTCGTTCAGGTACAGCTCAAGGATGCGATCTTTGCCGTAACGCGCATCCATGATCAGCGCCATGTACGCTTCGTTCGCTTTACGCCAGTAAGAACGCTCGCTCGATAAGAACAAGTTTTTGACCAACTGCTGCGTCAGCGTACTTGCGCCCTGCACGGTACGGCCAGCTGTCAGGTTCGCCAGCACCGCACGGCCAATGGAGAAGAAGCTAATCCCATCGTGCTCATAGAAATGGCGGTCTTCTGTTGCGATCAACGTGTCGACCAACAGCTCCGGGAAACCGGTGCGCGGCACAAACAGGCGCTGTTCACCGTTCGGTGAAGACAACATGGTGATCAAGCGAGGATCCAGACGGAAGAAACCGAAGCTGCGGTTGTTATCCATGTTCTGGATGGATTCCAGATGGTCACCATCAAAATTCAGACGTGCGCGGATCTGCCCTTCTTTACTGTCAGGGAAATCAAACGGACGACGGATCATCTCAATGCTGTTGCCCTGAACCGTAAACTCACCAGGGCGCGTCATCTTCGTCACCTGACGGTACTGGGTCGCTTCCAGCAGGTTAACCATCTCTTTTTTGCTGTACGGCATGTCTGGTTCAAGGTTCACCATACGGCCATAGACTGCCGCCGGGAGCTGCCAGACTTTCCCATCAATACGGGTACGGATCTTCTGATCCAGGTAAACACCGTAAATCACGAACAGCACAGCAAAGACAACAAACAGTTTTACCAGGAACCAGAACCAACGGCGTTTTTTACGTGGCGGGCGACCATTGCCATTGCCACTACCTTTTCCTTTACGTGGCGGCATCGGTTCCTCGTCTTCATAATCATCATCGTAATCCGCGTCATATTCCTCTTCACGGACACGACGACGGCTTACTTTCTCTTTCACAGGACGTGAAGGTTTTCCTTTACGTCCAATCGGTTCGCGGTCATTCCCCGCCATTGCTTTCTCCACCAAAAATAAGGCGCACGGCCTGATTCTCCTCATCTCAACTCAAGTCGAAAGAGGAAATCTCTCAAAGTTATTGGTACTTTTTGGTACGCCGCGTAGGCAGCGCGTCTGCTGGCGAGTCCGGCCAGACGTGTTTTGGATAACGTCCTTTCATCTCTTTTTGCACTTCCCGATACGCACCGTTCCAGAATGCGGTTAAATCACGCGTAATCTGCAATGGGCGCTGTGCCGGGGAGAGCAACTCCAGAACCAGTGGCACACGGCCTTCGGCAATCACCGGAGTTTGAGCTTCACCAAACATTTCTTGCATACGCACAGCAAGAACTGGCGGGTTTTCATCATCATAGCGAATGGCTATCTGGCTTCCAGTGGGCACAGTGTAATGAGTTGGCAGCGCACTATCCAGACGTACGCGTGCGTTCCAGTCGATCAGGTTCTGTAACGCCCGTGTGACATCAATGTTTTTTAACGCGCGAAGCGAGTGTACACCATGCAGTTCGGGTAATAACCAGCGGTCTAAATCACGCAGCAATGCCTCGTCTGACACGTCTGGCCATTTAAGTTCTGGCAACCATTTTGCTGCACATACCAGGCGTGTTCTTAACTGCTGCGCATGTGCCGGCCAGTTAAGCACTGACAGACCTTTCTCACGAATACCATTAAGAATTGCCTGGTGGAGCTCATCTTCGGAAGGTTTCGCCAGTGGCTGAACTTTCACTACAAGTTTGCCTATCTGAGTGCGGCGAAACGCCTTTAAAGTACCTTGAGTTTCATCCCACTCAACGGTGTCACTTTCGGTCAGCAACGCCGGGCACTGTAGCGTTAGCGACTCAATATCCAGCGGGATAGCCTGCAAAATACGCGCATCAGGCGTATTGCTGCCCTGCAATAATAGCGGTGCTAACAGCCATTCGTAGCGAGTTAGCGGATCATCCTGGTTAAGCATCGCGCCCATGCCGTTAGCTAGCTGGTAACGACCATCCAGTCCACGACGACGGGCAATTCTGTCGGGGAAAGCTTGTGCCAGTAACGGTGCGGCAAGAGAAAAATCTGCTTCTCCACCACGGCTGTTAAGACGCTTAAGAAGCTGAGAACTACGCTGCTGCCAATTCTCCTGACGTCGGCTAAAAGCGTTACGCAAATCACTGTCCTGACCACGTGGTGGCTCCTCAAGAATCGCGACAAGCCGTGCAGCGGTTGCCTGTTGGTCGGCATCTTTAGCGTTAACCAGCATCGCGGCCAGACGAGGTTCGTTACCCATGTTCGCCATTTTTTGGCCGACTGGCGTGAGTTTGTTTTGCTCATCGAGCGCTTTGAGCTGGCGCAACAAGGTTCGTGCGGCCACTAAATTGGCGACAGGCGGGGCATCAAGCCAGGTCAACTGGTCCGGTTCCTGGCAACCCCATTGCAGTAAATCGAGTAGCAGGCCAGAGAGGTCGCTTTGCAGGATTTCTGGTTCACTTTGCAAGCTCGCGCGTTCTGCCTGCTCGGCACTGGTTAAGTGTAGACAGATACCCGGCTCCAGACGCCCCGCTCGCCCGGCGCGTTGAATCATCGACGCCTGGCTAATTCGTTGGGTGATAAGCCT
This sequence comes from Buttiauxella cochleicola, assembly GCF_021282405.1. Taxonomy (NCBI): domain Bacteria; kingdom Pseudomonadati; phylum Pseudomonadota; class Gammaproteobacteria; order Enterobacterales; family Enterobacteriaceae; genus Buttiauxella; species Buttiauxella cochleicola. The sequence continues at coordinate 30,481 of NZ_JAJSOU010000017.1, read as the reverse complement.
TGTGAGCCCAGTGCGAACGTCAAAACGCGCGACGCGCTCCTGGGCGCAATCCACCACAAGGCGAATACCTTCAATCGTCAGGCTGGTTTCGGCAATATTGGTCGCCAGCACCACTTTGCGAGTGCCGTTTGCCGCCGGGAGAATTGCTTTGCGCTGTTCGCTTAAAGGCAGTGCACCGTATAACGGACAAAGCTGAATATCACTTGTGACGCGCTCTTGCAGCTGTTGCATAACACGCTGAATTTCACCCACTCCGGGTAAAAACAGCAACAGAGAGCCCGACTCATCGCGCAGTAAATTCGCCACGGCAATGGCAACGGCTTCATCAAAACGCTGATGAGTAGAGAGCGGGCTATAGCGGCGCTCGACAGGAAAAGCTCGCCCTTCAGAACTGATTACCGGAGCTTCCGGTAAACATTGCTGAAGGCGCGCATTATCAAGCGTTGCCGACATAATCAGCAATTTAAGATCGTCACGTAACCCTTGCTGGACGTCGAGTAACAACGCCAGCGCCAGATCGGCTTGCAGGCTGCGTTCGTGAAATTCATCGAGGATCACCAGCGCAACACCTGAAAGCTCAGGATCGTGCTGAATCATGCGCGTCAGAATGCCTTCGGTCACGACTTCAAGCTGAGTGTTCGGCCCGACGCACGTTTCGGCACGCATCCGGTAGCCGACTGTTTCACCAGGCTTTTCACCCAATAACTCAGCCAGACGCTGTGCAACATTACGCGCAGCCAGGCGACGTGGTTCCAGCAGTAGAATGCGACCGCCTAAGTTTGCCTGTCGTAAAATCTGCAACGGTAGCCACGTCGATTTACCCGCCCCCGTTGGGGCGCTCAGTAAAACCTGGGACGCATTTTGCAAGGCGTTAAGAATATCGGGTAGCACTGCGGCAACCGGTAATGACGGCACAAACGGCTCCAAACGGGTATGATGCGAAGTTCGCTATTGTAGCATCAAGCCAATTCATAACGAGAGACCACTATGGCTGAAACTCGCCGTCTGTTTTTTGCCCTCGAATTACCTAAAGAGGTACAACAACAGATTATCCAGTGGCGCGCCACACAGTTTCCAGAAGATTCCGGGCGACCGGTCGCTGCTGCAAATTTGCACCTGACGCTCGCCTTTTTAGGTGATATCAGTGCTGAAAAGCAAAAAGCACTCAGCCTGCTCGCCGGGAGAATCCGCCAAAGCAGTTTTACCCTGACAATTGATGATGCAGGGCAGTGGTTGCGGTCAAACGTGGTGTGGATTGGCCCACGTCACGCCCCTTTAGGGCTTATTCAACTTGCGAATATGTTACGCTCCCAGGCAGCGCGCAATGGTTGTTACCAAAGCCCGCAGCCTTTTCATCCGCATATCACGCTTTATCGCAATACACCGCGCGCGGTTTCTATTCCTCCACCCAATTTTCGCTGGCAATACAAAGTTGAAGACTTCGTATTGTATGAGTCAGTTTTCAAGCACGGGCGAACGCATTACCTGGAGCTACAGCGCTGGTCATTAAGCAATAAGGAAGAGTAAATGGAGTTTAGTCCCTCACTACAACCGGCCACACTCATCAAACGCTATAAACGCTTTCTTGCCGATGTCGTTACGCCTTCCGGTGAAGAATTGACGCTACATTGCCCAAACACCGGCGCGATGACCGGATGTGCAACACCTGGCGATACAGTGTGGTATTCCACATCAGATAGCCCGACCCGAAAATATCCCCATACCTGGGAAATAACCCAGACGCAAAACGGCGAGTTTATTTGCGTTAATACGCTGCGCGCTAATGCGGTCGTGAAGGAAGCATTAAGTTCGGAAAGCATTTCAGAATTAATTGGTTACACAACCATTAAAAGTGAAGTGAAATACGGTGCAGAGCGCAGCCGCATTGATTTTATGTTACAGGCAGATTGCAAGGTTAACTGCTATATTGAAGTAAAATCAGTCACGTTATCAGAACAAGGAAATGGCTATTTTCCGGATGCCGTAAGCCTGCGAGGGCAGAAGCATTTGCGAGAGTTGATGAACGTGGTTATGCAGGGCGAACGCGCGGTGCTGCTATTTGCAGTATTGCATTCTGCTATCACCCAGGTTTCCCCGGCACGCCACATCGATGCCAAATACGCACAATTATTATGCGAGGCGCAACAGTGTGGAGTTGAAGTTATCGCTTATAAGGCTGAACTTTCAGCCCTTGGGCTTACTCTAATTTCGCCGTTGCCTGTCTGTTTATAATTTTTTAATAAAGAGCAGTTAACGTTTGTCTGTTTTGTGTGCTGGTGGCTCGCGTAAATACGCTTTTCTTCACAGGCTTGTCAAGAGAGGAATTTATATAATTGCCATCCTGAAAAGCATCTGCTATTTATAGCGGCCTGATTTTCCCCCGAACAGGGGACCGATAGTGCGTGTTAAGGAGAAACAACATGCAAGAAGGGCAAAAGCGTAAAACATCGTCCCTGAGTATCCTCGCCATCGCTGGGGTGGAGCCATATCAGGTGAAAGCGGGCGAAGAGTATATGAACGAAGCCCAGCTGTCGCACTTCAAGCTTATTCTTGAAGCCTGGCGTAGCCAACTTATGGATGAAGTTGATCGCACGGTAACGCATATGCAAGACGAAGCAGCAAACTTCCCGGACCCGGTAGACCGTGCAGCCCAGGAAGAAGAGTTCAGCCTCGAACTGCGTAACCGTGACAGGGAACGTAAACTGATCAAGAAAATCGAGAAGACACTCAAGAAAGTAGAAGACGAAGACTTCGGTTTCTGCGAGTCCTGTGGTGTTGAAATCGGCATCCGCCGTCTCGAAGCTCGCCCGACAGCTGATTTGTGCATTGACTGTAAAACGTTGGCAGAAATTCGCGAAAAACAAATGGCCGGTTAACGGCTCGCAATTTCAGATTACTCATAATGGCGGGATACTCTCCCGCCTTATTTATTTCTGGCCTACCGCAGCAAATCATGAACACACCGCACTACATTGGGCGCTTTGCCCCCTCACCTTCGGGTGAACTCCATTTCGGCTCGTTAATTGCCGCACTCGGCAGCTACCTGCAAGCACGCTCAAAACAAGGCCAATGGCTGGTGCGTATTGAAGATATCGACCCGCCACGTGAAGTACCGGGCGCTGCTGCTACTATATTGCGGCAACTGGAACATTACGGTTTGGAGTGGGATGGTGACGTTTTATGGCAATCCCAACGACACGAAGCCTACCGCGAAGCACTCTCATGGTTACATCAGCAAGGGCTGAGTTATTACTGCACTTGCACGCGCAGCCGGATCCAGCAAATTGGCGGTTTTTACGATGGCCATTGCCGCACGTTAAACCATGGTCCTAATAATGCCGCGTTGCGTTTAATGCAACATCACCCGGTATTAAGTTTTGAAGATAAACTTCACGGGACGTTAATAGCCGACGAACAACTGGCTCGTGAAGATTTCATCATTCACCGCCGGGATGGGTTATTTGCCTATAATCTTGCTGTGGTAGTGGATGATAATTATCAAGGTGTGAGCGAAATTGTACGTGGCGCAGATTTAATTGAGCCAACGGTAAGACAAATTTCGCTGTATCAACAATTTGGTTGGACGGTGCCTGATTACGTGCATTTGCCCTTAGTACTTAATGAGAATGGGGCAAAACTTTCTAAGCAAAATCACGCGCCAGCCCTACCGCAAGGCGATCCACGTCCGGTTATTCATGCCGCGCTGGCATTTTTGAATCAACCAGAAATTGCCCATTGGCAAGATTTGACGCTCAACGAGTTACTCAGTCAGGCGGTGCAAACCTGGTCGCTTGAGGCTATTGAACCAGGCTCGGCGTGAATACGCCATTCTCAAATGCCACGCACTGAGCTATGATTAGCCGCTGTTTTTTTTGTCCCTATGATTGACACTGCCGAGGTGTACTATTTTTACCCGAGTCGCTAATTTTTGCCGCAAGGTGCTTAACCGCGATGACGTCGTGGTCGAGGAGATTGAAGATCTCCCGCAAATCACGGTAATTCCGCGTGACCAGCACGCTCTGTCCCGCAAAGATATCAGTGAAAATGCCCTCAAGGTGCTCTATCGTCTGAACAAAGCAGGCTACGAGGCTTACCTCGTGGGCGGCGGTGTCCGTGACCTTTTGCTCGGCAAACAGCCGAAAGACTTTGATGTCACGACCAGTGCTACGCCAGATCAAGTGCGTAAACTGTTCCGCAACTGTCGTCTGGTGGGTCGTCGCTTCCGTCTGGCGCACGTGATGTTTGGGCCGGAAATCATCGAAGTTGCTACTTTCCGTGGTCACCACGAAGAGCAAAAGTCTGACAAACAGACTTCGCAGACCGGTCAAAACGGTATGTTGCTTCGTGACAACATCTTCGGTTCTATCGAAGAAGATGCACAACGCCGCGATTTCACAATCAACAGCCTCTATTACAGCGTGGCTGATTTCTCTGTTCGCGATTATGTCGGTGGCCTGCGTGATTTACGCAATGGCGTTATCCGTCTGATTGGTGATCCTGAAACACGCTACCGTGAAGACCCTGTACGTATGCTTCGTGCAGTGCGCTTTGCAGCCAAGCTGAATATGACGATTAGCCCGGAAACTGGCGAACCAATTCCGCGCTTAGCGACCTTGATTAACGATGTACCACCTGCTCGTTTGTTTGAAGAATCACTGAAACTTCTGCAAGCTGGCCACGGTTATCCAACTTACGAATTACTGCGCGAATATCAGCTGTTCCAGCCGTTATTCCCGACCATCACCCGCTACTTTACCGAGCAGGGTGACAGCCCGATGGAACGCATGATCGTTCAGGTGCTGAAGAATACCGATAACCGCATTCAGAATGATATGCGTGTTAATCCGGCCTTCTTGTTCTCTGCCATATTCTGGTATCCGCAACTTGAGATGGCCCAAAAGCTGACTCAGGAAAGTGGCCTTGCCTATATGGACGCTTTTGCACTGGCGATGAACGAAGTGCTGGATGAAGCTTGCCGTGCGCTGGCGATTCCAAAACGTATCACCACGCTGGTTCGTGATATCTGGGGCCTGCAGCTTCGCCTGTCACGCCGCCAGGGAAAACGCGCATGGAAGCTGATGGAGCATCCTAAATTCCGTGCAGCTTACGATTTGCTGGCACTGCGTGCTGAAGTGGAAAATAACCAGGAATTACTGCGCCTGACCAAATGGTGGGGTGAGTTCCAGGTTGCAGCTCCGCCGGCACAGAAAGATATGCTCGATGTTTTAGGTGATGAGCCAGCAGTACGCCGCCGCCATCGTCGTCCACGCAAGCGTGCACCACGCAGCGGTGGAAGTGCATGACGCTTGCGTACATCGCACTCGGCAGCAACCAGGCGTCTCCGCTTGAGCAAGTGACTCATGCGTTAGACGCCATTGCAACCATTCCGCAAAGCCGGGTGGTTGCAACATCTTCGTACTACCGCACTCCGCCGCTCGGCCCGCAAGACCAACCTGATTATCTCAATGCTGCTGTTGCCCTGGAAACCGAACTGTCTCCTGAAGCATTACTGGCCCATACTCAACGTATTGAGTTGGAGCATGGTCGCGTGCGCAAAGCTGAACGCTGGGGGCCGCGCACGCTTGATCTCGACATTATGCTGTTCGGTAATCTGACTGTCGCAACGCCAACACTTATCGTGCCGCATTATGATATGAAAAATCGCGCGTTTATGTTGGTTCCGCTGCTGGAAATTGCACCTGACTGCACCTTCCCGGACGGCAAGCGCGCCGCTGATATTTTAGATACTCTCTCCCAGGATGGGATTACGTTTTGGTAACCACGGACGTGTTCTGTTTGCTAATGTAGCGATTTCACCTCTCATTCTTATTTCTCTGGGATTGCCATGAAACCAATCACCATGTCTCAGTTGCGCCAGTGGAAACAGGCTCAACGCAAATTCGCAACCATCACCTCTTATGATTTCAGCTTTGCAAAACTGTTTGCCGATGAAGGCATTGGTGTGATGCTAGTTGGCGATTCGTTAGGGATGACTGTTCAGGGGCACGACTCCACTTTACCCGTTACCGTGGAAGATATTGCCTACCACACTCGCGCGGTACGTCGTGGTGCTCCAAACTGCCTGCTGCTTGCTGACCTGCCATTTATGGCATATGCCACACCTGAACAAGCGTTTGACAATTCAGCCATCGTTATGCGCGCTGGTGCTAATATGGTCAAAATCGAAGGCGGGAGTTGGCTGGTCGAAACAGTCAAAATGCTGACCGAGCGAGCTGTTCCGGTATGCGGGCATTTGGGCCTGACGCCGCAATCCGTGAACATCTTTGGTGGTTATAAAGTTCAGGGCCGCGATGAAGCCGCCGCACAAACGCTGTTTGATGATGCCGTGGCACTCGAAGCGGCAGGTGCACAATTGTTGGTGTTGGAATGTGTTCCGGTCGCTCTGGCAAAACGCATCACTGAAGCGCTGAGCATTCCGGTCATCGGTATTGGCGCGGGTAATGTCACTGATGGACAGATTCTGGTTATGCACGATGCATTTGGTATCACCGGTGGCCATATTCCAAAATTTGCCAAAAACTTCCTTACAGGAAACGGCGACATGCGAGCCGCGGTACGCCAGTACATAGCTGAAGTTGAATCAGGCACCTACCCAGGTGAAGAACATAGTTTCCACTGACAGGAGAAGGGTTGTGTTGATTATCGAAACGATACCGCTGTTACGTCAGCAAATCCGCCGCTGGCGCCAGGAAGGCAAGCGCATCGCACTGGTGCCGACCATGGGCAACCTGCACGACGGCCATATGAAACTGGTCGATGATGCGAAAAGCCGCGCCGATGTGGTGGTTACCACCATTTTTGTGAACCCAATGCAGTTTGACCGTCCGGATGATTTAACTCGCTACCCGCGCACCTTGCAGGAAGATTGCGAGAAACTAAACCGTCGCAAAGTCGATTTGGTGTTTGCCCCTGCCCCAGCCGATATTTATCCACAAGGACTGGACTCACAGACCTTTGTTGAAGTCCCTGGGCTTTCTACCATGCTCGAAGGCGCAAGTCGCCCAGGGCATTTCCGTGGCGTCTCTACCATTGTCAGCAAGCTCTTTAACATGGTGCAACCTGATATCGCCTGCTTCGGTGAGAAGGATTTCCAGCAAGTCGCCGTGATCCGCAAGATGGTGGCGGATATGGGCTATGACATCGAAATTATCGGCGTGCCAACGGTTCGCGCAAAAGATGGCCTGGCACTGAGTTCACGCAACGGTTACCTAACTGCAGAACAGCGCAAAATTGCCCCAGGTTTGCATAAAGTGATGCAGTCTCTGGCAGATAAACTGCGGTCTGGTGAGCGTGATACCGAAGAAATGTTGGCTATCGCCGCCACCGAACTGAATGAAAAAGGTTTTCGTTCTGACGACCTACAAATCCGCGATGCCGATACCTTGTTAGAGCTGAACGTTGAGAGTAAACGTGCGGTGGTATTAATGGCTGCATGGCTTGGTCAGGCGCGTTTGATTGATAATATTCAGGTTGATCTGGCGCAGTAGACAGCATTCATAAATCGGGCAATACTGCCCGCTTATATTCATAGAGCTGATAAAATCAGCTCTATTCGGACCCCGTAATAAAGGTTTAATTTTATGATACGCACCATGCTGCAAGGCAAACTTCACCGTGTCAAAGTGACGCAGGCGGATTTGCATTATGAAGGCTCCTGCGCCATCGATCAGGACTTCCTTGAGGCGGCAGGCATTCTGGAATATGAAGCCATTGATATTTATAACGTCACCAACGGTAAGCGTTTTTCAACTTACGCTATCGCGGGTGAGCGCGGTTCAAAAATCATTTCGGTGAATGGTGCTGCAGCGCATTGTGCTGATGTGGGCGACATTATGATTATTGCCACTTACGTGACTATGCCAGATGAGCAAGCACGCACCTGGCAGCCGAAAGTCGCCTATTTCGATGGCGACAACGAAATGAAACGTCTCGCGAAAGCCGTACCGGTTCAGGTTGCATAACAACCTCCGAACGAATGAAAAAGACCTGCTTTGTTAAGCAGGTCTTTTTTTATCTTAAGACTTAGTCTGGTTACTAATTAGCCGTGACATCGTTTCTAGCGAGTCAGTTCTCAGTATATAAAGCCGTTTTAGCAAAAACGGATTATCCCCCGGCTTCACTTTCCCACGCACTGTCGTCACTGCCATATGGAACCCCGCATCGTTAGCGGCTGTTACCGCCTTATCGTTGTAACCGCCGAACGGATACGAAAGGTATAAAACATGCGGATTAAACTGCGCAAGCGCGCGTCGCGAGTGTTCAAAATCAAGCAGGATATTACGATAGGTGCGGCGTAAAAGTGTCGGCTGACGATTAGCGTCAACGCGATGCAAGAAATGGGTATGCGACTGGATATCAAACACATCCTGGCTGGCCTGTAATTCCGAGATACTCATAAATTGCAGCGTTTTCGGGTTCCAGGTTTGCGGATGCGCCTTGATGCGTGAAGAAATAATAAAGGACGTCGCTTTGAATCCATACTCTTTAAGAATCGGATAAGCGTAGCGATAGACCGATTTCAGCCCGTCGTCAAAGGTAATCACTACCGCCCGCGCAGGCAGATTCATACGGTTACGCACGTAGCCTTCGAGCTGATACATCGTAAGGGTGGTGTACCCCGTATCGCGCAACCAGGTCATTTGGTTGCTGAAAGCTACCACCGAGGTAGTTGTTGATGTATGGCGAAAGCGTGTGTTCTCTTCATCACGCAAAATATGGTGGTAGGTGAGTACCGGAATACCATTGTCCTGCTGCGCATCGAGACTGCTGACATACCCAAGACGATTGCCAATACGAATTTGATACCAGGTTTGGTTTAAATGGTCTTTCAGACTGGCAATAATTGGGTAGCGTAAATTATCGGCCAATGTTCCAAACGTGGCGCTGCGGATATCCGGTTCGTTATACACGGTAACATCACGGAAAGTGACCAGATTTTGGTTGCTCAGCGGTTTATTCAGGTCACCAAGTCGGTCTTCAATTCGTTGCTTACCAACAACCGGTTCAAGATGCGCTTTATCAATAAAGCCGGTGCCAAAACCAAAGTTAAATTCGTAATAGTCTGCCGCCATTGGCACGACCGCCAGAATCTGCCCTTCCTGAACAGTGCCAACAGAGATGACTTTATCCCCCACCTGCGCCCAGATATCAGCATCTTCAGTGGTTTGCATATATTGCGCGGGAGTATGATTGCTGCTGAGCAGACTGGCATTAGCGCTACTGCCACAAATCAGCATCAGCACAGCAAAAATAAGGCGAGTTAGCATAACGAATTTGATAGCACTGAGTGTCTCAACGACGGAAAGAGGGTGTCATTCTAACAAAAGCCCACCCAATACCAACCTTTCAAATCAATATTGGTGGAGTAACACAAATGGTGGATTTTTTTGCTGTTGATGCCAGAGGCTGGTGATGTCATCGCCGCCCTGCTCAACAATGCGGTCACGGAACTCTTCGCTGGTCAGCGTTTCTCGATGCATACGCATCGCAAATAGCACAGGCAGCGTGACGCCAGAGATCACTTCACAATGTGAATGTTGGTGGCTCATAAGTGCAGCCGTACGATAAGGTGCAGCCCCGGTTTTATCGGTCAGAAAGACCACTCCATCCCCAGAATCGCAATTGTACAATGCATCACACATCATACGGCTCAGCATATTGGTGCTAAGCCCATTCCAATAATTCACCGCATAACATTGCGGTTGCGGCCCAAAACGTCGCTCGATTGCATCCAGCATATCCTGAGCGTAATAGTCATGACCGGCAATAACCCAACCTAACATGGCGTTCTCCTTTTCGCAGAGCGCAAGTGTGCCAGAGCGAGAAATCTGCCACGTGATGCTAATCAAAACGGAGTAAGAAAACTCTCAGTAACCTCCCCTTTCGGGGAGGTTAGCAGAATTAGCTGCGCAGACCGCGGCCACGTTGAATCAGATACCAGCACAGGATATAGAAGGCGGCGATAAAGCCCACCAATACTGTGACAGTAAACAGCAATGGTACGTCGTTGATACCGAGGAAACCGTAACGGAAGCCGCTGATCATATACACCACTGGGTTCAGGTGGGATAAAGCCTGCCAGAATGGCGGCAACAGCGTCAGGGAGTAGAACACACCGCCTAAATAGGTCAGCGGAGTCAGCACGAAGGTTGGGATCAGGCTGATGTCGTCAAAGGTCTTGGCAAAAACGGCATTGAGCAAACCAGCAAGCGAGAACAGGATTGCAGTCAACAGCAGCGTCAGGGCGACAAAAAGCCATGAGTGAACCTGGAAAGGCACGAAGAACAGCGATACTGCCGTCACCAAAATCCCAACACACAGACCGCGCGCCACGCCGCCGCCAACATAACCGGCAATGATAATGTGCGTCGGCACCGGTGCCACCAGCAGCTCTTCAATGTTGCGCTGGAACTTCGCACTGAAGAACGAAGATGCCACGTTAGCGTAAGAGTTAGTAATCACCGCCATCATGATAAGACCCGGCACGATAAACTGCATGTAGGTAAAACCATGCATTGAGCCAATCTGTGAGCCAATCAAATTACCGAAAATAATAAAATACAGGGTCATGGTGATGACCGGCGGTACCAGAGTCTGGATCCAGATACGCGTGAAACGGTGGATTTCTTTGGTCCAGATACTTTTTAGCGCCACCCAATAGAGATGCATCATGCCTGCTCTCCTTTCGAGCCATTTACCAGCGTGACGAACAACTCCTCAAGACGGTTAGCTTTGTTACGCATACTTAATACCTGAACCCCTTGCGAGCTTAACTGACTGAAGACACTATTTATTCCTTGCTCACGCAGCACTTCTACTTCCAGAGTGGAAGTATCCACCAGCCGATATTGATAGCCATCAAGCTTTGGTAATGGGCTTTTCGGTGCTAAATCGAGAATAAAAGTCTCTGACTTCAGTTTTGAAAGTAGTGATTTCATCGAGGTGTTTTCGACTAGCTCACCGTTTTGAATAATGCCGATATTGCGGCACAGCATTTCTGCTTCTTCAAGGTAGTGAGTGGTCAGAATAATAGTGGTGCCTTTATCGTTCAGATCCTTCAGGAATCCCCACATCGAGCGACGCAGTTCTATGTCGACCCCCGCTGTTGGTTCATCAAGAATCAGCAACTTTGGCTCATGCATTAAGGCACGAGCAATCATCAGGCGGCGTTTCATACCACCTGATAACATACGTGCACGTTCGTTGCGTTTTTCCCACAGATCGAGCTGTTTCAGGTACTTTTCGCTACGCGCGATGGCTTCGTTTTTTTCAACGCCATAGTATCCCGCCTGGTGCACAACGATTTGCTGTACGGTCTCAAATGGGTTGAAGTTAAACTCCTGCGGCACCAAACCAAGCTGGCGTTTAGCATTAACAATGTCTTTTTGCAGGTCATAACCAAACACGCGTACCCGACCAGAGGTTTTATTTACCAGCGAGCTGATAATACCGATGGTAGTGGATTTCCCTGCGCCATTCGGCCCCAGCAGAGCGTAAAAGTCCCCTGCCTCAACACGAAGATCTATGCCACGCAGTGCCTGAACACCGCCGGGATAGGTTTTCGTTAACTGTTCCAGTTCTAATGCAATGGTCATTATTTGCGGTTACCTTGTTCGGTACAAAAAAGTTAAGCTGTTTAAAAATTATTTCAGTTGCACAATCAGTTGCCCTATATTACCTCAACGCACTTCATCCGTTACAGGTTGTTAACCTCCATGAAAGACATTGATACCCTCATCAGCAATAACCAGGTCTGGTCAAAACTGATGGAGGACGAAGACCCGGGCTTTTTCGAACGTTTGTCTCAGGCCCAAAAACCTCGCTTCTTGTGGATTGGCTGTTCTGATAGTCGCGTACCAGCTGAACGTCTGACTGGCCTTGAGCCTGGAGAGTTATTTGTTCACCGTAATGTGGCAAACCTGGTCATTCATACGGATTTAAATTGCCTTTCTGTAGTGCAGTACGCGGTAGATGTTCTGGAAGTTGAACACATAATCATTTGCGGTCACTACGGGTGCGGTGGTGTACAAGCGGCGGTTGAAAACCCGGATTTAGGGCTAATTAACAACTGGCTGCTGCATATCCGCGATATCTGGTTCAAGCATAGTTCGCTACTGGGAGAACTCCCACCGGAACAGCGTCTGGATACACTTTGCGAGCTCAATGTGATGGAGCAGGTTTATAACCTTGGCCATTCAACCATTATGCAATCCGCATGGAAACGCGGGCAGAAAGTCACTGTCCACGGTTGGGCTTACGGTATTCACGATGGACGCTTGCGTGACCTGGAAGTCACCGCCACCAGTCGCGAATCACTGGAGCAAGGTTACCGCAGCGGGATTTCGAACCTCCAGAACTCCCATCGCAGCCACAAGAATAGAACACCTTCGCAGTAATGCTGATAGCAAAAAGGGCCTTAAAGGCCCTTTTTTAATGGATGTAGCAAAAGACTTACTCGTCCAGCAGAACCACTTTACCAACGTATGGCAGATGGCGATAACGCTGAGCGTAATCAATGCCGTAACCCACTACGAACTCATCAGGAATAGCGAAACCAACCCACTCAACATTCACTTCCACTTCGCGGCGCTCTGGTTTATCCAGCAGCGTACAAATGGCCAGTGATTTTGGTTCACGCAGGCTAAGAATCTCACGGACTTTGCTCAGTGTATTACCAGAGTCGATAATATCTTCGACGATCAGCACGTCTTTGCCGCGGATATCCTCATCGAGATCTTTCAGGATTTTCACATCGCGGGTGGTCGACATGCCGCTGCCATAACTGGATGCGGTCATAAAATCCACTTCGTGGGGCACTTGCACTTCACGGCACAGGTCCGCCATGAACATAAATGAGCCACGCAGCAAGCCAACCAGCACCATATCACTACCGCTATCACGATAATGTTCAGTGATCTCACGACCCAATTCAGCGATACGGGCTTTGATCTCCGCTTCGGGGATCATCACTTCAACAGTATGTTTCATAGTTATAACCATATGATTTAAAAATAAATCATTCGATGTTGGTTAGATTTTAACCAACACAAAATATTCAGGCCAGCAGTATAACAGCAAAACCCATTCCCGTGCCCAATTGGTAAAAAAGCCATTTATGTGATGAATCTCACACTTGTTAATAACTATAATGAATTGCTATCAAACTTTTAAGAGCGTGATAATTGTGAAAACAAATAACTCAGGTTCGCGGGTAATCGCAACCTTAACAGTCCTGTTTGCGGTACTGACTGGACTGTATTTATTAATTGGCGGGATATGGTTAGTGGCAATTGGTGGGTCCTGGTACTACCCAATTGCAGGGGTGGTGATGTTAATCACCGCATGGTTACTTTGGCAACGCAAAGCTCTGGCCCTGTGGCTCTATGCTGCACTACTGCTTTGCACCGTGGCGTGGTCTGTCTGGGAAGTTGGTTTTGATTTCTGGGCATTAACACCACGTTTAGACGTTCTGTTCTTCTTCGGCGTATGGCTGCTACTGCCATTTGTTTATCGTCATCTGATTTTACCCACTGCAGGTGCGGCTCCGGCCCTTGGTGCGGTGCTGGCGATTACCGTTGTGGCCCTGGCCTGGGCGGTATTTAACGATCCGCAAGAAATCAATGGCACGCTGAGTGCGGATGCAACAACGCCAACGGCCACTTCATCAACCATTCCTGATGCCGACTGGCCAGCATATGGTCGTAATCAGGAAGGCCAACGCTACTCTCCTTTAAAGCAGATCAACGATAAAAACGTCGGCCAGCTTAAAGAAGCGTGGCGTTTCCAGACTGGCGATGTGAAACGCCCAAGCGATCCGGGTGAAATCACCAACGAAGTCACTCCGATTAAAATCCGTGACACGCTTTACTTGTGTACCGCACACCAACAGCTGTTTGCGCTGGATGCGACTACCGGTAAACAGAAGTGGAAATTTGACCCTCGTCTGGATACGAATCCTTCGTTCCAGCACGTGACTTGCCGTGGTGTTTCTTACCATGAAGCCACAGCGGATAACGCAACTCCTGATGTCGTTTCAGATTGCCCACGTCGTATCATTCTTCCTGTGAATGACGGACGTCTGTTTGCCATTAATGCCGATAACGGCAAGCTTTGCGAAAGCTTTGCTAACAAAGGCATCCTGAATCTGCAAACCAACATGCCGGTCACGACGCCTGGCATGTACGAACCGACTTCACCTCCGATTATCACCGATAAAGTTATCGTGATTGCCGGTGCGGTCACCGATAACTACTCCACTCGCGAGCCGTCTGGTGTGATCCGTGGCTTTGATGTGAACAGCGGTAAATTGCTGTGGGCATTCGATCCTGGTGCTAAAGATCCCAACACCATCCCTGGTGATGAGCATCATTACACCATTAACTCACCAAACTCCTGGGCACCAGCGGCCTATGACGCGAAGTTAGATTTGGTGTACCTGCCGATGGGTGTTACCACACCCGATATTTGGGGCGGCAACCGCACGCCGGAGCAAGAGCGTTATGCCAGCAGCATCGTGGCACTGAACGCGACCACCGGGAAACTGGCCTGGTCATATCAAACAGTTCATCACGACCTGTGGGATATGGATATGCCATCGCAGCCGACGCTTGCGGATATTACGGTTAAAGGCGAAACCGTTCCGGTTATCTACGCGCCTGCGAAAACCGGTAACATCTTTGTGCTCGACCGTCGTGACGGCAAGCTGGTAGTTCCGGCTCCGGAAAAACCTGTTCCACAAGGTGCTGCAAAAGGTGATTACGTGACGCCAACTCAGCCGTTCTCGGATTTGAGTTTCCGTCCGAAGAAAGACCTGAGCGGCGCGGATATGTGGGGAGCGACCCTTTATGACCAAATGGTTTGTCGCATCATCTTCCATAAACTGCGTTATGAAGGCATTTTCACACCACCGTCAGAGCAAGGCACGCTGGTGTTCCCAGGTAACCTGGGGATGTTCGAGTGGGGTGGGATTTCCGTTGATCCTAACCGCCAGGTGGCAATTGCCAACCCAATGGCACTGCCGTTTGTATCTAAACTGATGCCACGTGGCCCAGGCAACCCGATGGAGCCGCCGAAAGACGCTAAAGGGTCTGGCACAGAAACAGGCATTCAGCCGCAGTATGGCGTGCCGTATGGCGTAACGCTTAATCCGTTCCTCTCTCCGTTTGGCTTACCGTGTAAGCAGCCGGCATGGGGCTACATCTCTGCGGTCGATTTGAAAACCAACGAAGTGGTATGGAAAAAACGTATTGGTACCGTGCGCGACAGCTCGCCACTTCCTCTGCCATTTAAAATGGGGATGCCAATGCTGGGTGGCCCAATTTCTACCGCAGGTAATGTTCTGTTTATTGGCGCAACCGCAGATAACTACCTGCGTGCTTATAACATGAGCAATGGTGAGAAATTGTGGGAAGCGCGTTTGCCAGCTGGTGGCCAGGCAACACCGATGACCTATGAAGCGAATGGTAAACAGTACGTCGTGATTTCTGCGGGGGGCCATGGCTCCTTCGGAACCAAGATGGGTGACTATATCGTAGCGTACGCGTTACCGGACGACGCTAAGTAAAAAACTGTCGGATAGCGCAGCACTTATCCGACCTACGAAACTGGCGGATGAACAGACTTCTGTTCATCCGCCTTTTTTACGCCACCGTAAAGCCAAGCATCATACCGGTGTCTTCATGTTCCAGCAGATGGCAGTGCGCCATATACGCCTGCTCTTTAGAAGCCGCATGATCGAACTTCACCAACACTTCACTGCGCCCACCTTCCACGCGAACAGTGTCCTTCCAGCCTTGCCGATGTTTTTCAACCGGCTTACCGTTTTCGCTCAAAATACGGAACTGCGTACCGTGAATATGGAATGGGTGAAGCATCATGTCGCCCTCACCGGAAATCGTCCATTTCTCGTATTTGCCTTTTTCAGCCGTAAAGGCTGGCGTGTTCATATCAAATGCTTTGCCGTTAATCTTGTTGGCATTATGGAAATCGAAGCCCTGCTTACCGTGGTTCATTCCGCCATGGTTCATCTTCCCATGATCCATCTGGCCCATATTACCCATGTTGCCATGCCCGGCCATGTTCATACCCGCCATTGCCTGCTGACCATATTTGTCCATCAGCGCCTGCATCCCCATCATATCTAGCATCGGGTCCATCATCAGTTGCAGCCAGCGCTCGGTGATCCCTTCAATATTTGGCAGAGCCGGGACGGTAACCAATTTGTCTGGCATTTCGCCGGATGCCGCAATAATCAGTGGCTGAATGTGCACAACGGGCTGGGGTTTGTCGAAAGGCTCAACCGTCATACCCATTTGTTTGACTGGCAGCGTGACGATATCAAACGCTTTACCGTCGCTCGTATCCACCAGCACTTCGAAACGCTCACCCATCAGCATTGGGAGTTCAGTGACTTTCACTGGCTCCGCGAGTAAGCCACCATCACTGCCAATCACGTATAGCGGGCGGTTATCGCTAGCTGCAATATTGAGCGAACGCGCATTACAACCATTGAGTAAACGCAAACGCAACCAACCACGTGGGTTGGCATGTTGAGGATAAACCGCACCATTGCACAGCAGAGTGTCACCAAACCAACCTACTGCGGCACTCATTACGTCTAGCTGATAATCAATTTGCCCATCGGCAGCAAAGCGTTTGTCCTGGATAATCAGCGGGACATCATCGATACCCCACTGTTTTGGTAAGCGTAGCGCGCGACTTTCTTTATCATCGATTAATACCAACCCTGCGAGTCCCATCGCAACCTGATGGCCTGTTTTGCCATGCTGATGTGGGTGGAACCAACACGTTGCAGCGCGTTGTTGCGGAGTAAATTTCACGGAGCGTTTACCACCTGCGGCAATTACGCCTTGTGGCCCACCGTCAACATCACCGGGAACTTCTAAACCATGCCAGTGAACGGTGGTTTCTTCCGTGAGGTTATTATTAATCTCAACGGTGACCTCTTCGCCCTGAGTCAGTTGCAAAGCAGGTCCTAGCAAGTTGCCGTTATAGCCCCAGGTCGTTGCAGTTTTTCCATTGAATGTACTTTTGCCCGCTTGTACAGCTAAACGAATGCTATTCTTTGCATCAGGGGCGAGAATTCCGGGGATCGGTAGTGCGGGTCTATCAGCGGCCAGTGCCGCTTTACTCCAGAGCGGTAAGGCGCTAAACGCACCAATGGCAGCAGAATATTTTAGAAAATCACGGCGATGCATATTCAATTCCTTTAGGTTGCAGGCGTGCCATTAAGCATAAACCCTGCCCTTACAGGAAGGTCAAGTTTAGAGCAGATAATAATTCTCGTCGTGTCTCATTTAACTGTGTTACCGTTTCGTATCTGATAAAAAGTGGTAGATGTGATGAAGATGGGAGTTAGGGCGTTAATGCTGGGTTTGTTGCTGGCTTTTTCCACCAGCAGTCAGGCACTTAGCGAGTCTGAAGCAGAAGATATGGCCGATCTTACTGCGGTATTTGTGTTCCTGAAAAATGATTGTGGCTACCAAAACCTGCCTAACGGACAAATTCGCCGCGCATTGGTCTTTTTTGCCCAGCAAAACCAGTGGGATTTGAGCAACTACGACACCTTCAACATGAAGGCGCTTGGCGAAGATAGCTATCGTGATTTAAGCGGTATTGCCATTCCGACTGCCAAGAAATGCAAATCCCTTGCCCGGGACTCGCTCAGCTTGCTCGCCTACGTGAAATAGCCCGAACTTCCACAGCCCTTTGCGGAAAGTTATGCCGTCCCAAAAGTCTTCACACAGGCTTTTGGGGCACTGCTTTGAAAACAAGCTATCGGTTCTGTGCGATAAACTCTCGGTATGCGTTCACAACCTGCATAAAATCCTCAACGCCGCAGAATGACAAACTCTCTTCATCGTAGTAGTTCATCCCTTCTTCCATTTCATCACCTGAAATTTCCAGCTGATTGGCGCGGATCATCACTTCTTCTCCATCGAGCAACACAGTGTATTCATGCCCGACACGTTGCCACTGGCGTTCACTGCCTTTGACTGAGTTTGCCGCTTCTTCTACTTCATCAAGCAAGCCGAGATTATCTTTCACTTCTTCGTTAAACCAATGGCCCACGACTTCATGACCCATCGACATACGCACTAACACCCGCCCGGTGACATCGCGCAAAAATTCATATTCCATGGTGTTTTCCTCTACCCTGCCCGGGGAAATACAGTACCCCTTAGCGTATAGAGTAAGTATCGCAGCAAAGTCGTCGAAAAACAGCGTTCAGGCACGAGCGTGGCAAATAAAAAGGGAGGCCTAAGCCTCCCTTGTCGCAGATTGGGTAAATGTTATACCGCAGTCTGGAAAATCACGCCGTCAGCTTTCTCGGTGTACTGAGAAAGTTTGTCGAAGTTCAGGTAACGGTAAGTATCAACCGCCGTCTTATCCACCTGCGCCATAAAGGTCTGGTACTCGTCAGGCGTTGGCAGTTTGCCCAGCAGTGATGCCACTGCGGCCAGTTCTGCGGAAGCCAGGAACACGTTCGCACCAGTGCCTAAACGGTTAGGGAAGTTACGGGTAGACGTTGAAACCACGGTTGAACCGTCTGCCACACGCGCCTGGTTACCCATGCACAGTGAACAGCCAGGGATTTCGATACGCGCACCACTCTTACCAAACACGCTGTAGTAGCCTTCTTCAGTTAACTGAGCGGCATCCATACGCGTTGGTGGCGCAACCCATAGACGAGTTGGTAACTGGCCTTTGTGGCTATCGAGCAGTTTACCCGCCGCACGGAAGTGGCCGATGTTGGTCATGCAAGAACCGATAAATACTTCATCGATTTTCTCGCCGGCGACATCAGACAGCAGACGCGCGTCGTCAGGATCGTTTGGCGCACAAAGAATTGGCTCTTTGATGTCATTCAGATCGATTTCGATGATTTCTGCGTATTCCGCATCAGCATCGGCTTCCATCAACTGAGGATCGGCCAGCCATTTTTCCATGCCCTGGATACGGCGCTCAAGCGTACGACGATCGCCGTAACCTTCTGCGATCATCCACTTCAGGAGCACAATGTTAGAGCTCAGATACTCTTCGATCGGCTCGCGATCCAACTTGATGGTACAACCAGCAGCTGAACGCTCAGCGGAAGCATCGGTCAGCTCAAACGCTTGCTCTACTTTCAGGGTTGGCAGACCTTCGATTTCCAGGATGCGGCCAGAGAAGATGTTTTTCTTACCTTTCTTCTCAACAGTCAGCAGGCCTTGTTTGATGGCATACAGTGGGATCGCGTGAACCAGGTCGCGCAGCGTAATACCCGGCTGCATTTTGCCTTTAAAGCGCACCAGAACAGACTCAGGCATATCCAGTGGCATCACACCCGTTGCCGCAGCAAATGCCACCAGGCCAGAACCTGCCGGGAAGGATATACCGATTGGGAAACGGGTATGCGAGTCACCGCCAGTACCGACGGTATCAGGCAGCAGCATGCGGTTCAGCCACGAGTGGATAACACCATCACCCGGACGCAGCGACACGCCGCCACGGTTCATAATGAAGTCAGGCAGTGTATGGTGAGTATTAACATCTACAGGCTTTGGATAAGCCGCAGTATGGCAGAAGGACTGCATTACCAGGTCAGCTGAGAAGCCCAGGCATGCGAGGTCTTTCAGCTCATCACGGGTCATTGGCCCGGTGGTGTCCTGAGAACCAACAGAAGTCATTTTTGGTTCGCAGTACTGGTTCGGACGAATACCTTCCACGCCACAAGCGCGGCCAACCATTTTCTGCGCCAGAGAGAAGCCGCGAGTACTGGCTACTACATCTTTAGCCTGAACAAACACTTCGCTACGTGGCAGATCCAGCGCTTCACGCGCTTTAGTCGTCAGACCGCGACCAATGATCAACGGAATACGGCCACCAGCACGGACTTCATCCAGCAACACGTCAGTTTTCAGCTCAAAGTTAGCGATAACTTCGTTGGTTTCGTGGTTACGCACTTCGCCTTTGTATGGATAGATGTCAATAACATCGCCCATATTCAGGTCGTTTACGTCAACTTCGATTGGCAACGCACCCGCATCTTCCATAGTGTTAAAGAAGATTGGCGCGATTTTGCCACCAAGCACCACACCGCCGCCACGCTTGTTCGGCACGTTCGGGATGTCATCGCCCATGAACCACAGCACGGAGTTCGTCGCAGATTTACGCGAAGAACCGGTACCAACAACGTCGCCCACATAAGCCAGAGGGAAACCTTTTTTGTTCAGCGCTTCGATCTGTTTGATTGGGCCAACACTACCAGGTTGATCCGGCTCGATACCTTCGCGGGCGTTTTTCAGCATCGCTAACGCATGCAGAGGGATATCCGGGCGTGACCAGGCATCTGGAGCTGGAGACAAGTCATCGGTGTTAGTTTCGCCGGTGACTTTAAAAACGGTAACAGTGATTTTCTCAGCCAGTTTTGGACGAGACAGGAACCATTCGGCATCAGCCCAGGATTTCAGCACTTTTTGCGCGTGAACGTTACCCGCTTTGGCTTTCTCTTCTACGTCGTAGAAGTTATCGAACATCAGCAGCGTGTGAGACAGCGCTTTGCCCGCAATCGCGGCCAGTTTTTCGTTATCCAGCGCGTCAATCAGCGGATGAATGTTGTAGCCGCCTTGCATGGTGCCAAGCAGTTCTACAGCTTTCTCAGGGGAGATTAACGGGGAAGTGGCTTCACCTTTGGTGATAGCAGCCAGGAAACCGGCTTTAACGTAGGCGGCTTCATCAACGCCTGGCGGAACACGATTGGTAATAAGATCTAAAAGGAATTCTTCTTCACCCGCTGGCGGGGATTTCAGCAGCTCGACCAGTGCGGCCATTTGGGATGCTTCTAAAGGTTTTGGAACAATCCCATCTGCAGCACGTTCGGCTACGTGCTTACGGTATTCTTCTAGCACGACGGTTCTCCTCGCTCTCATTGTCATTTCGGTTCCGGCTATTCTCTTCACGCTCCTGTGAGACAGCAGTTTGTAGGGTAAATGCCCGGTACCGCGACGGGCAGCATAGCAGGATTTTCAGGGGGGGTGAATGTGTTTACAAAAAAGCAACATTAAATACTTGCTGAATCGTTAAGGGCAAAATGAGAGGGTTTTGTAAGGTGGATAAGCAGCGTCATCCACCATTTACACAGAATAAATAAGAAGAGTTACAGTTGTTCGCCGTTAGACTTAATCACCTGCTGATACCAGGCGAAAGATTTTTTGCGGCTGCGCTCCAGCGTTCCATTACCTTCGTTATCTTTATCTACGTAGATTAAGCCGTAACGCTTTTTCATCTCACCGGTTCCTGCAGAAACCAGGTCAATACATCCCCACGGGGTGTAACCCATCAGGTCAACGCCGTCCTCAACTACCGCTTTTTTCATCTCGGCGATATGAGCAGACATATAGTCGATGCGGTACTGATCATCCACCACGCCATCGCTTCCCTGAACATCAATCGCTCCAAAGCCATTTTCAACGATAAACAACGGCAGTTGATAATGATCCCAGAACCAGTTCAGTGAGTAGCGAAGCCCTACCGGATCAATCTGCCAACCCCAGTCTGATTTTTTAACGTGCGGATTTGAAACCAGGCTTTTGGATTCGTCGTAATCCAGCTGCGGGTTGTCGTCGGTGGCTTTGGTGGCAAACGACATGTAATAGCTAAAGCCGATGTAATCGACACAACCCTGTTTCAGATCTGCGAGGTCTTCATCGGTGATATCCAGCTCGAAACCACGGCGTTCAAAATAATTGAGCAGATGTTTAGGGTACGTGCCGCGCACGTGAACGTCAGTAAACCAGTAACGACGGTGCATGGCGTTCATCGCCATCATCATATCGTTAGGCGCACAGCTCAACGGGTAGATTGGGCACATTGCGATCATGCAGCCTACCAGCAGATCGGGATTGATCTCACGCGCTGCTTTCACGGCCAGCGCGCTGGCGACCAGCTCGTAGTGCGCGGCCTGGAACATCACCGGCTCGCGATCTTCGCCCGGCTGATATTTCAGACCCGAGTTAGTAAACGGTGCAAAGTCTTCGTGGAAGTTAGCCTGGTTGTTGATCTCGTTAAAGGTCATCCAGTACTTCACTTTGTGCTGATAGCGGGTGAATACCACTTTGGCAAAACGCACGAAGAAATCGATCAGCTTGCGGTTGCGCCAGCCGCCGTATTCGGTCACTAAGTGATAAGGCATCTCGAAATGCGAAAGGGTAATCACCGGCTCGATACCGTGCTTCAGGCACTCGTCGAACAGGTCGTCGTAAAATCGCAGACCTGCTTCATTAGGCTCTAACTCATCACCAAGCGGGAAGATACGCGTCCAGGCAATCGAGGTGCGGAAACATTTAAAGCCCATCTCGGCAAACAACTGAATATCGTCTTTATAGCGGTGGTAGAAATCTATCGCGTCGTGGTTAGGGTAATTTTTGCCCGGCAGCACGCCGTCGGTAATTTCGCGTGGCACACCGTGAGCGCCAGCAGTCATGACATCAGCAACGCTTATCCCCTTCCCGCCCTCTTTCCAGCCACCTTCCAACTGATGAGCTGCAACCGCGCCGCCCCATAGAAATCCATCTTTAAATCCGGACATATTCTTTCCCTCAATTAGAGATCGCGAGTTTGCGACCGGTATTGCTGATTGAAATGGTAGACCGCCCCGATAAGTCCGGCGTCATTGCCATGGCTGACGGTATCGACAAACTCGCCGATACCGAACCAGGCCAGATGTTCGCGGAGCAGCGCAAGAAACCCCGGGCGTTCGACAATGCCGCCACCCACCAGAATCGTTTGCGGATCGAATAAATTGACGAGGTTATAAAGACCCGTCCCAATACCGTTAAAGAACTCTGCGACCAGACGCTGACAAACCACATCGCCAGCGTCATAACCATCGAAAACGTCTTCACCGGTCACCTCTTCCAGCGGCCTGGCTGCGTAATCAGCGTAGTGCTGACGCAGCACGCGCATGGTGCAGGTTCCATTCATCGTGTAGTGAGGGACATCGCGCGGGCCGGCACGTTCAGTCAGCATGTAACCGAACTCCCCCGCTCGAAAACGCGCCCCATGCACCAGTTGGTTATTGCAGAAAATTGCACCGCCGATACCCGTTCCAATGGTCAGCACCAGAAAGTTGGCCATCTCAGCCGCCTTGCCCTGCCAGCGCTCAGCAAGCAGTACGCAATTTGCATCGTTTTCAATGGCGACAGGCAGCTGGGTTTGTTCTTCGAGCCACGTTTTGATAGCGAAATTATCGAACTTGCGGATCGCCCCGCCCATCGAGATAAAGCCGGTATGCGGGTTCACGTAACCTGGAGCGCTGATTGCTATTCCTTCGCATTCCGGATGTGCCGCAATCCATTTAACAATGGCCTGCAAAATCTGTTCACCGTCGCTATGACTAATCGGCTGTTTTCCCTTCTCCAGAACTTCTCCATCTGAGGCAATAACGCCCATTTTTAGCGCCGTACCACCGATATCAAATGCAGCAATTTTCATGCGGTTCGTTCCTTAATAATGAGTCGTTCCAGGTTATTTTTATTATCGAGCGTGGAGACGAAATCAATCTTATAAACCAGTCCTTCAATTAGCAAACCGCAACCCAATAACGCTTAAACCACTTTTGAACCTCTTTAGAAAGCCAGCACGCAAGAGGCTTGTGGCTACGTGTCAAATAATCATGGCGAGATGTGCATTTATTACTGGATTTATGAACAACTTTTTTACCGGGAATTGTGATCGATGATCGGAATTAACGCCCCTGTTCAGGATCATTTTTCGGCCTGGGTCATCTTACGAGGCAAGAAATATTTCACCTGAAACTCAAACACGTTGGTGTAAAGAATCGAATAATCGATGGGGCTGTTTTCTTCGTCTATCGATTGCGTCTCCATTTTAATAATGGGATCACGAACGCTGATATGCAGCATTTTGGCTATTTCCGGGGAAGGCAGCACGGGTTGAAACGACTCATAGCAGCCCTGAATGACGACCTGACATTCGTCTTCAATGTAAGAAAATTTTGATTTCTTCATGTGATTAACCGTCAGATCAGGAAAGCGATTGACGGAAAGCCAGGTTTCTTCAAGTTGCATCGGCACGTTATCAATATGGCGTAGCCGCTTTGAATAATATACGGGTTCACCGGTAGCCAGTTGCAAACGGATGGCGATATCTTCTGATGCGGCCTGCAACTCAAATCTCAACACCTGGCTGGTGGGCTTTTTCCCTTCGCTACGGGCAATTTCCGTAAAGCTATCCAGATGGGTGACAAAAGCCTGGAAATGCTTGTTGCGTAAATAGGTTCCTGAGCCGTGTCTACGCTCAATTAATTCTTCTTCCTCCAGGACTTTTAACGCTTTACGCAACGTATTGCGGGAGACATTGCAGTACTCCGCCAGTTCCTTTTCCGACGGGAGAATATCGCCAATGCTGTACGCTGGACTGCTAATTTTGTTTTTTAGTACATTGACAACATCTTTGTAAACCACTTTTGCACCTCTACAATTCTTTAAGAATCACTAAGTTATATTATTTCTGGTTGTTACAGCCAATCACACGTTCATTTATAGAGGCCATATTAAACAACTCAGCCCTTACTAACTGTGATCAAAATTGCAGATGCTTTAGTGAATATTCATTAAGTTACCTCGCACTGAACATCAACCTATATTAAGAGGATCGAAATGAAAAATATATTATTGGTTTGTGCTGCGGGGATGTCCACGAGCATGCTGGTAAAACGTATGAAAGAACATGCTGCTGCGAATAACGTTGAAGTCAATATTAACGCGCTGGCAATTTCTGAAGCAAAAGACAGAATAAAGAAAAATGAAGCAGATATCGTACTTCTTGGGCCACAGGTGCGCTTTCAGAAAGGCGAAATAGAAGAAATAGCCCAGGGGAAAATACCTGTCGCCGTCATCGATATGAAACATTACGGGCAAATGGACGGAAAAACCGTGTTAGAAAATGCGTTAACCATGCTTGCCAGTCATTAAGCTTTTTTGTTTTAGGACATTAAGTTATGCCCCGTAATTAATTACATACTTTCGTTCCCCCATATATATACATAACCCTAAGGGACTCGTCATGAGTTTAATGGATACTTTTGAACGCGGCATGGAGAAAATCCTTGTCCCGGTTGCTATTAAATTAAATTCTCAGATACATGTTTCTGCCATTCGCGATGCCTTTATTTTGTCATTTCCTATCGTGATGGCAAGCTCGCTAATCGTTTTAATTAACTTTGCTATTCTTTCACCCGATGGTTTCATTGCTTCACTATTGCATTTAGGAACGTTATTCCCCAATTTAGCCGAAGCGCAAAAAATATTTTCTCCAGTCATGAATGGCTCCGTCAACATCATGTCCATTATGATTGCCTTCCTGGTTGCGCGAAATATTGCGATTAACTACCAGCAAGATGATTTACTTTGTGGACTTACGGCTATCGGCGCTTTCTTTGTCGTTTATACGCCTTATCAAATGGTAGGAGGGAAAGCGTATTTAACCACCCAATATTTGGGGCCACAGGGGCTTTTTGTTGCCATTATTGTCGCCATGTTGACCAGCGAGATTTTTTGCCGTCTTTCGCGTAACCCTAAAATCACCATCACGATGCCAGATGCCGTTCCTCCTGCAGTGGCCCGTTCCTTTAAGGTACTGATCCCGATTTTCTGCGTGATGATTTTCTTCTCCGTCGTTAACTACTGCCTGACGAAGATATCGCCAAATGGGCTGAATGAGCTTATTTACACACTTATTCAGGCACCGCTGAAAAATATGGGTACCAATATTTTTGCGGTGTTAATACTTGGCGTAGTCGCGAACTTCTTGTGGGTGTTGGGGATCCACGGGCCAAATACGGTCGCAGCGATTCGTGAAACCATTTTCTCTGAAGCCAATCTGGAAAACTTATCATTTGCCGCATCTAACGGGACGACCTGGGGTGCGCCTTACCCGATTACCTGGGGTGGCATAAACGATGCCTTTGCCAACTATGGTGGCTCAGGTATGACACTAGGCTTGCTGTTAGCAATATTTATTGCCTCACGCCGCGCCGATTATCGCGACATGGCAAAAATGGCCTTCGTTCCTGGATTATTTAATATTAACGAGCCCATTATTTTTGGCTTACCGGTTGTTTTGAACCCAATACTCATCATTCCATTTATTACCGTACCATTTGTTAATTCATTGGTGGGATATTTCTTTGTCAGCATGGAAATCATTCCACCTATTGCTTATGCCGTCCCCTGGACAACCCCCGGCCCGTTAATCGCATTCTTCGGAACAGGAGGAAACTGGCTGGCACTCTTTGTGGGAATATTGTGCCTGGCGATATCAACATTAATTTATTTACCTTTCGTTATTGCGGCAAACAAAGTGAACACCGCACAAGCAGCACAGTAATCATCGTCTGAATTACCCTCCTTCAGTCTCCCAAACTGAAGGAGAATAATAATTATATTTAGAGGTATAACATGTATTCAAAACCATTGAAGGTTAGCTTATTGTCTTTATCAATACTTCTGGCTTTATCCTCAACGAATGTTCTGGCGGCTAAATTAACCGTTGAGCAGCGCCTTGAGCTTCTTGAAAACCAATTATTAGAAAACCAAACTGAACTAAAGAAAACGCAGAAAGAATTAGCCAGTTATAAAAACAAAGTGGCGAGTTTAGAAAAAAACACACCACCGCAAATTGCTCAAGTCACTCAATCAGAATTATCACCAGCTGCGGATAATATCGAGAACGAGAATAAACCCGTGGGTGAGGTTTCGTCTCCGACACCAGTGAATGGCACCCAGAAAGTTGCGGTAATTAACCACGAAGGAGGGAAAACCCGCGTAGAAAGCGTCACATTAAAAGATATCAGCAAGTTTATTAAGGATGATATCGGCTTTAGCTACCAGGGTTACTTCCGCTCAGGCTGGGCGGCTTCTAATCGTGGCTCAGCACAAACCTATGCGGCAGGGTCGCTCGGCCGTTTTGGCAACGAGATGAGCGGTTGGTTCGACTTGACCCTGAATCAGCGGGTCTATAACCAGGACGGTAAAACCGCCAACGCCATTGTCACCTACGACGGTAACGTTGGTGAGCAATACAATGATGCCTGGTTTGGTGACAGCGATAATGAAAATATTCTGCAATTTAGCGATATTTTCCTGACCACCCGGGGCTTCCTTCCGTTTGCACAAGAGGCTGATTTTTGGGTAGGTAAACATAAACTGCCAGAATATGAAATCCAGATGCTCGACTGGAAGACACTCACCACCGATGTTGCCGCAGCCGTCGGTATTCAGAACTGGCAACTTGGGCCGGGGCAATTGGACGCATCCGTGAGTCGTAATGACGTTGACGTTTACTCGCGAGATTTCAGCCACACCACGCAGATGAACACCAATTCCGTGGATTTACGCTACCGCAATATCCCACTGTGGCAGGACGGATCGTTATCATTAATGGGCAAATACGCGTTTGCCAATAAAACAGACGATCAGAAATCCAATGAAGATAATGGTTCCTTCTTCAAGCTGGAGGATACCTGGATGACGACCGCCATCGTGCGCCAGAATCTGCCACGCGATGCCTTCAATGAGTTCACGCTCCAGGTTGCCAACAACTCTTATGCCAGCAGCTTCGCCAACTTCTCAGGTGCCAGTAACTCGATGGCAGCAGGGCGTTATTATTACGGCGATCATTCCGACGGCATTGCCTGGCGTCTGATTTCTCAGGGTGAGATGTACCTCGCAGACCGAATCATTATGGCGAATGCGTTAGTCTGGTCTCACGGTGAAGATGTCTACAGTTATGAGAGCGGTGCCCACAGCGATTTCAATAGCCTGCGCGCGGTGATCCGCCCGGCATGGATTTGGGATACCTGGAATCAGACCGGTGTGGAACTAAGCTGGTTTGCTCAGAAAAACAAAACGGAACAAGGCGTTAACCTGAAAGAGTCAGGATTTAAAACGACGCTTTACCATGCACTTAAAGTCGGGCCAAGTTTGCTGGGTTCGCGTCCGGAAATTCGTTTCTACGGCACCTACCTGAACATCCAGGATAACGAACTTTCGCAGTACAAGTTTAATGACGACAGCAATAACGAATTTATGGCGGGAGTTCAGGCAGAAGTCTGGTGGTAATCATCCCCTAAATATTGTGGAGCGCGTGACCCACTTTGAGAGCAGCACGTTTTACGTTAACCGCGTCATTCTGGCTGTGCCACTTGATGCCAGCAGCACAGAGAGTAAATCCTGATTAATGTATTAAACGGAGATTTCCGCGCCATCGTTGTTAACCCAGTAGATCCGAATGACGGCAATAAGTGCCAGCTGAAAGTATTGGGCATGATGGAGGGTATAACGGATGAGGATTTACCCTGGGCTGAATACCTGCTACCGCTTAACTACCAATTCACGCCTAACCAAAAAGGTGATCACGTGTGGGTAGACTTCCCTTACAACGGCGATACGCGTCGCCCGCGCATATACGGGGCCGCTATGGATTGGCAAGGCGATGGAAAAGCAAACGTCCCGGCTGAAGCTGGTGGCAAGGGTACGGCATATACACCGCCGAGTGGTGGCGACCGTCCAGCAGGCGTTAAGGTAACCAGCCAACAAGACCAGGTGATTAACCGCAACAAACTGTTAGAAGTGCGCTCAGTCGGTGGCGGGTATCAGACCGCAAACGGCGCGCCTGCATCATTGCGTGAAGGGATAGCGCACATGTTTTTAGTCGAAAGTGTAGAAAGCGATTTTAATACTTTTGATGAAGATTTTAAGCTGGAATAAATCTATCTATCAAAGCCTCCATTTTGGGGGCTTTTTGTGCGCTGAATTATCTCAAAACTCCAGCTCATATTGTCCATGATGGATATAGGGTTTAATCTAACTAAAATTATAAGGAGATAATTCAGTATGTCGGCATCGGATTTATTGAGAGCAAAATATACCAGCGACAGACATTTAGCTATGGCAGCTCAAAACGCTTTTGGCGGTGTCATGCAATCAGCGAGAGGTGTGGCTTCAGATATATATTCAGGCGTTGAGCGGGCAAGCTGGTATTCATCATGCCTTATTCCAAAGTACAACGATGTGTGTCAGGAGCTAAAAAAAGAAGAAATAAGGATGGTCTATTCCATTCACTCGATATATAGATACCGCGATGTTATTGCTCAAATGCTGATTATATATTTCAAGCTAATAAGCAAAGACGTTAAAGATGGCAATGAGGGCGGTTCGGCGCAAAACTTTATCAGAAAGGTAACGGGCGTTTTGACTCAGATCAGAGTTGCTGGAGGCACCCGGTACGCTTTTTCTGAGGCGGCAAGTCAGGCGCTGGCACATTCTAACCTTATGTCTAAAATCGTTGTTGAGCGCATAGCGGCAAAGGCTCCAAAGGCTGTGTTTGGGCTGCAATATTTTGGCATGGAGCAAAAAGCCGCGCTGGCGGCACGACATCTTAAAGCGATGTACCCCGATTATTATTGAGCGCTCTATGAGGCAAAGCTGGAAATGCTCTATTATTTTGCCGAACCAATTATTGAGCCAATGATTAAAAAGACTTTATCCGGCGCGCTTGCCACGCTGGACGATCTGGCTGACTTCTTGAGCGAGGATTTCGGTGTTTAAAATCGAAATTGCGATGTTTATCGACGGCGTGATATTCCCTGCGCTGGTGATAGGCTTCGGCATGATATGGCTGCATTTCTTTCCTGAATATTTCGTATTACTTACATTTATCACGTCTATTGTTTTGCTGTGTATATTCCCGGACTACCCGAGGAAAGTTAAAAAAATCAAATCCAGATTCAAAAACAAATAAAAGGAATTTATATGTCTAACCCAGCTTACTTATGGTTAACGGATGAGAACGGATCGCCTATGGTTGGCGGTTCGCTGGTGGTTGGGCGCTTAGGTGCCATCGAAATGAAATCACTCACCCATAATGTGAACATCCCGACCGACTACAACACAGGACGACTGACGGGTACGCGCATTCACGCACCAATTCAGTTTCAAAAGGAGTTTGATAGGGTTACGCCGCTATTGTACCGGGCATTAACCCGAGGCGACGTGCTCAAGTCCGGTACGATAAAAATGTACAACATCCATGAAACTGGGATGGAGCGGGAATATTTCAACATCATTCTGGAAAACGTGAAAATCACGTCCATTACTCCCGACCTGTTTCCGAGCGCTGCCACTGGCACACACCTGGAAACCATACTGGTTCATTACGAGAAGATTACCTGGAAGCACTGCGACGGCAATATTATT
This sequence comes from Buttiauxella cochleicola, assembly GCF_021282405.1. Taxonomy (NCBI): domain Bacteria; kingdom Pseudomonadati; phylum Pseudomonadota; class Gammaproteobacteria; order Enterobacterales; family Enterobacteriaceae; genus Buttiauxella; species Buttiauxella cochleicola. The sequence continues at coordinate 182 of NZ_JAJSOU010000017.1, read as the reverse complement.
TATACTGACCAATGGAATACCCACGCCACTTACTGAAAAAAGCCCCCAGCTCGGGTAATGCCGGTCACTTAAGGTGACCGGCATTGTTTTTTAAGGGATATTTCGACCTTTTTTCTCTCACTTCCCTTGCATATTCACGCTCACGCCTCGAGGGGAGTTTTAGCATCGCTGCGTTGCTGTAA